>CAYSNT010000033.1:0-9030 GCA_964432505.1 uncultured Erysipelothrix sp. | reverse complement strand
AGGTTCCTATCGGATTCGAACCGATGATCACAGAGTTGCAGTCTATTGCCTTACCACTTGGCTAAGGAACCGATGGCTGTTTCACTGCTGTGCCTTACTATTATACACACGCACCAATTAAATTGCAACCAATTTTTGAAGAAAGTTACCCCCAAAAATCACAATCACTAAGCCGCAAAAAAAGAGGGAGAACCCTCTGTTTTATTGTGCTTTCACTAAGGTATAAAGATCAGATAAGACCTTCTTAATGTCTTCATTATAACGGAATGCTTCATCCAATGGATTTCCTAAACGAGGAACATAAGAATCAAGATAATCCGCATAATCACCACCTTCAGCAGTGACTTCATCAAAGACCGATTGAATTGGAGAAGTATAAGCCACTTCAATGGTATTAGCTAATGCAGCTTCATGTGACAACATAAAGTTAATCCAATTATGAGCCATTTCAGCATTTCTAGCATTAGCAGGAATCACCATCGCATCCACCCAAAGGTTAGTCCCTTGTTCAGGAACATAGAACCCCATATCTTCGTTTTCTATTTCAACATACACTGCATCACCAGAATACATTACCGCAATATCCTTGTTACCTGCAATCATTGAATCGATGATTTCATCAGTGACATACACCACATCCATGCTTGCATCCATCTCAAGCAACCATTCATACGCTGCTTGAATTTCTGCTTCATTGGTTGTGTTTACAGAATAACCTAACGCTTTTAATGCAATCATGAATGCATCACGTTCTGAATCGTAGAAATAAATACGACCTGCATAGGAAGGGTTACGTAAAATATCCCATCCTTGAGCTTCTAAATCAGCCAAAGAAACATTGTTTTTATTGTATACAAGACCAACATTACCCCAGAAATAAGGCATGGAATATTGACCTTGAGGATCATGAGGTAACCCTACAAGATCAGGAATGATTCCACTGCGATTAGGAATCTTGGATAAATCCAATGGCTGAAGCAAGTTTTCAGAAATCAAACGCTCAATGGTATAATCACTCGGAACCAACACATCATATTGTTCTCCAGATAATAAACGAGTATACATTTCTTCATTGGACGCAAACTCATCATACACAACACGCACATTGAACTCACGCTCAAACTCAGCAATCAAACTCTCATCAATATACACACCCCATGAGAAGACACGAAGCGTTTCTTTAGGTGCACAAGCTGATAAACCAGCCACCACCATCACAATCATTAATAAACCAATTAATTTTTTCATTCTATTGGCATCCTTTCTTTTTTCTTTAACATCGGTAATACATTAATAAGCACCAATACTATCGTAATCACTAACACCATTAATGTTGATAACGCATTAATCGATGGATTAATTCGACGAGACATAGTATACACTAAAATTGAAATGTTTTTAACCCCAGCCCCAGTCACAAAATAGGAAATCACAAAATCATCAAATGACATGGTGAAGGCAATTAACGCTCCAGCCAATATCCCAGGCGTAATTTGTGGCACAATCACTTTGGTAAGTGCTTGCCAAGGAGTGGCTCCTAAATCCATCGCTGCTTCAGCTAAGTTAGGATCAAGTGAGCGTAGTTTTGGTAAAATCGTTAAAATGACATATGGTATTGAGAAACTAATGTGGGCTAAAAGTAATGTTATGTAACCTCGTGGAATATTCATTGCACTAAAGAGCAACATCATCCCAATGGCTGTCACAATCTCAGGATTTAAGATAGGAAGGTTGTTGACGGAATTAACTACATCCTTCACAATCTTCTTCGATTTGCTTAAGCCGATCGCAGTCAATGTCCCCACAAAAGTGGCGACCACCGTAGAAATTAACGCTACGATAATCGTTGTGGTAACCGCACTGGCCACATCTCGAGATGAAAACAAATCTTGATACCATCTCAATGAGAAACCAGCCCAGGATGTTAATGATCTTGAATCATTGAATGAGAAGATCATTAAGATGAGTATGGGTAAATAGAAGAACAATAATACGCCACCAATCATCACAATTGATGAAATAATCGCCTTTTTACTCCCGACCATTAGCCCACCTCCTTACGAGACTGCATTTCTTCAATGTCTTGATCAAATCGCTTAGTGATGAACATGCTAAGCATAATCACACTCGCCATGATCATGGATATCGCACTACCAAAGTTCCATTGACCAACAGTAATGAATTGCGTCTCAATCAAGTTACCAATAAGAACGTAGTTACCCCCTCCTAAAAACTTTGGAATAACAAAGGTGCTAACTGCTGGTAAGAACACCAAGGTTATTCCTGAAATAATCCCAGGAACAGATAAAGGTAAGACAATCTTTGTGAATGTTTGAAGCTTGTTTGCACCTAAATCATAACTGGCTTGAATGAGTGCTTTATCAAGCTTCGCCAAGACAGTGTAGATGGACAAGATCATGAAAGGCAGAAAGTTATACACCATCCCTAAGATCACCGCAAAATCCGTATACATCAGATTAAGTGTAGGCAATCCTAACCAAGCTAAGAATGAATTGATTAAACCATTCTCAGATAATATCCCAATCCAAGCATACGTACGAACAAGCATGTTGATCCACATGGGAATCGTAATTAAAAGAATTAATAAGGTTTGCATTTTTTCATTGGATTGAGAGATTAAATACGCAACAGGATATCCAATGAGGATAGAAATGACGGTAGTCGTTAACGCAATGGATAATGAGCGTAAAAGCACTCTAAGAAAGATGGGTTCTCCAAAGCGAATGAAATTATCTAATGTGAATCTAAAACTAATGATGTTATTGCCTGATGTAGTGAATGCGTAGAAGACAATAAGTAACATAGGAACCACAATAAAGACACCCATCCAGAATAGATACGGTTGAACAAAGGAGCGATAAAGCTTCATACTAATAAGCTCCTAGTTTGCTCATCACATGAATGTCTTCAGGATAGAAACTCAATCCCACTTGATCATTGATTACGACAGGATCTGTGGTATGAATCATCCATTCTCGATGAGCACTCTTCACAAACACTTCGAAATGAACACCTTTGAACAAGGATGAAATCACTTGACCATGAATTTTCCCCTGTTCAACACTCACAATATCAATGTCTTCAGGTCTAATCACAATATCCACTTCCTCATTATCGTGAAAGCCATAATCAACACAATCAAAGGTTATCCCATCAAAACTTACCACATAATCATCATGCATAATACCTTCAAGAATATTGGACTCACCAATGAAATCAGCCACAAAACGGTTTTCAGGTTCGTTATAGATATCAGTAGGTGTCCCAATTTGTTGGATTTCACCTTCATTCATGACCACGATTTTATCTGACATAGTCAAAGCTTCTTCTTGATCGTGAGTTACATAGATAAAAGTAATCCCAACTTCCTTTTGAATCTTTTTAAGTTCTATCTGCATTTCTTTTCTTAGTTTTAAATCCAATGCTCCTAAAGGCTCATCAAGCAACAACACCATAGGCTCATTGACTAAAGCTCTTGCGATTGCGACACGTTGTTGTTGTCCCCCTGACAATAAAGTCACTGCCCGTTTTTCATATCCCACAAGTCCAACAAGTCTTAGCATCTTCTCAACTTTTTGTTTAATGATTTCTTCACTTGTCTTCTTAATGCGTAATCCAAAAGCAATATTGTCATACACATTCATGTGAGGAAACAGTGCATAACGCTGAAACACGGTATTAATCTCACGTTTATAAGGAGGTAGTTTTGAGATTTCTATCCCATCAAAATAAACTTCTCCATTATTTTGCTCAATGAAGCCCCCAAGAATTCGAAGAAGCGTTGTCTTACCACATCCTGAAGGACCAAGTAAAGTCACAAACTCATTCTCATGAATGGTTAAGTTAATTCCCTTAAGAACAATGGTGTCATCAAATCCTTTAACGATATTTTTAAATTCAATTAATTTTTTCATTGGTTTACTCCTTAGAAAATTGGTGGGGTACAGACCCATATGACCTTCACAACTTGTGTTGAATCATTTCTCAGATAATGTTGATGAGTTCCATGGATATAAAACGTCTGACCTTTTTTTAGAACATATGATTTGTCTCCATCAATCAACGTCAATTTTCCTTGAAGCACATATCCAAATTCTTGTCCTTCGTGTGGAGAAATCATGAAAGAAGAAGCATTGGGCTGTAATGTAAGTTCAATGGGTTCCATGTCATTCTTCTGTGCATTAGGAACAATCCAAGTAATGGTTTGATCCTCTCTTTCATCCACAAAAAAATCATCACTAGAAAATACAACCTTTTCCTGTTTCTCTTCCTGAAAGAAACTGGATAACGACAACCCTAAAGCTTCGGTAATATCTGATAATGTGGAAATGGAAGGAGAAGTTAAATCACGTTCGAGTTGCGACAAGAATCCTTTTGATAATTCTGTTCTTGAAGCAAGTTCCTCAAGTGTTAGTCCATTCTTTATTCTTAGCTGTTTAATGCGTTGTCCAATGTTCATTTTAACCCCCTTGTTTAGTATTAGTAAAAAGTTTGATTGTTTTTATTAAACACAAGAGACATTATAAAAAACATTAGTAAATAAATCAAGAAAAAAACATAAAGTTTAGTAAAAATAAACAAAAAAGAAGGTTTCCCTTCTTAGATGCCTGCTTTAGAAGCAATGAATTGTTTTAACATTGGTTTAGCTTGGAATCCGATGACTTGACCAATTTGTTGGCCATCTTTAAACAAGACGAGAGTTGGAATTGAGACGATACCAAACTTCTGTGCTAATGCGCCTTCGCTGTCCACGTCAACTTTAACCACATCAAGTTTTCCATCGTATTCTTTTTCAAGTTGATCAAGCACTGGAGCAACCATCTTACATGGTCCACACCAATCAGCCCAGAAATCAACCAAGACTACACCTTGTGAAACTAAGGATTCAAATGTTCCTGCTGTTGCATGTTTCATAATACTACCTCCTAGTGAGTACGCATTGATTATACACCACTCTAATGATTAATTAAAGCAGATATGACCGAAGCAATTCCATTGTCGTTGTTGGAAGCACAGATATAATCAGCACTTTGCTTAACTTCTTCCATCGCATTGGCCATGGCATAACCTAATCCAACTGCTTCAATCATTTCAATATCATTATGAGCATCCCCAAATGCCATGAAGTCAGACAAAGGGATATCCAGCTTCTTTGAAGCCCATTCTAGACCAACAGCCTTGTTCATTCCACTAGGCATCACATCATACCAAAATGAAGTCACTTTGGATAGGTTCACTCTTGAACCAAAGAGTTCTTTTAATCTTTTCTCTTTTGCATTGAAGATTGGTTTAAACTGAGATATTCCCATTTTTGTCACTTCTATATCCAATTGTTTAGCATCTCGAAGTGACTTCACCTTTATGGATGGTTCCATCATAAAACCAGAAAGTATTTGATACGGTTCTGTTTCTTTACGCTTTAACATGTGTCGCGTCTTTAAGTAGAGCAAAATAATCTTGACTGGAAGTAGAATCCAAGGTGTATGTATCAGAAATCCACCTTTATGTTCAACTAACACTTGTAAATGATTACGTTTCGCAAAATTGAAAATATCCTTTGCAATTGCTGAATCTAAAACACCTTCTTCAACAAATTCCTCATCAGAGAAATCAAAACGTTGTTGTCCATTAGATCCAATAATTATACCTTTGAAATCATCCATTCTAAGTTCTTTTGCTAATGGCATGACCATTGAAACATTACGCCCTGAAGCTAAGATAAGTTTATACCCTTTTTCTTGCGCTTGAATTAAGGTTTCTTTTGTCACTTCTGCAAGATCTTTGTCATCATTAAGTAGTGTGCCATCAATATCTGACACAATAACCTTTACATGATTCATCATTGTCCTCCTTTCTTAATAAGTTACAACTGACTTCTTATTCATTAAGAGAAGACATTCATTGTAATGATGAGTGTTGTGGGACTCTCATTCTCAGTTGTTGTTTCATCATTTTTACATGTAAATAATTCTCTGTAGCTACTTCACCATCAATAGATAAAGGAGCAAGTTCTTTGGTCTTTAATGTGAACTCCTCACATTGATAGAAATGAACTTCCTTTTCATTCACATGGGTTCCTTTAGCATATTTTGGCAATAACTGTAGCATACGTAATACACTGCACTCATCCACAAGACAGATGTCAAGTTTTCCATCTTGAATACTCGCGTTAGGTGTCGGTGTGAACCCTCCACCATACCAGATACCATTCATGATGGCAGATAAGACAATTTTCTTTTGTATCACTTCACCATTAATGTGGGCTTCCACATCAATTTTAATCGGATTGGCAATCGCCATTAAGGCTGATGCAACATACACTAATGCACGTGGAATAGGCAGTTTTCGTGCAATATCTTGGGCAATACAATTTGCTTGAGCATCAAGTCCCATTGCCATCATATTGATGAACTTCTTATCATTAGCAACAGCATAGTCTACTAAAACCTCACGACCAAAAATTGTATCTTTTAAAGCATTGTTAAGATCTTTTCCTAAATCAAGCATACGATAAAAATCATTGCCTGTTCCAGCTGGAATAATGGCCATACATACGTTTTCTTGAAGACCATTAAGAACCTCATACGCTGTGCCATCGCCTCCTACAGCATACACACAAGTATCAGGTTCGTGATAATTAGCAGCAATTTCAGTCGCATGTCCTGCATATTCCGTATATACAATTTCATACGGTTCATTCAAAACAGACATGTGTTGATGAATATCATTGACCAGCGAGAGAGACTTCTTCTTTCCACTCGCAGGATTAAGGATAAATACATGATTCATGGTGCTTCCTATGCTCAAATGAGCATTCTTTCCCTTACTCCCCCTTCCACGAACTATTTTTTAATGATTTCTCCCATCACTTCACCATTGATACCAGCTGCATTGGATTCATCAGTATCGATGTGCATTGCAGCTTTAAAATTAGGATGAACACGAACCACCACATCATCAAAGATGAGTGAGCGATCATCAGAAGAAACTTTAACCATCACCACTTCTTTATCTTGAACATTGTATTCTACAGCTTCAACATCTGAGAAGTGAATATGACGTTTCGCAACGATAACTCCTTCTTCAATCACTATGGATCCTGCAGGTCCAATTAAGGTTGCTCCAGCTGACCCAGCAACATTGCCAGATTCTCTGATTGGTGCTTTAATACCTAAGGTACGTGCTTCTGTTGCGGCAACTTCCACTTGTGTTGCACTTCTAACTGGTCCTAAAATTGTTACCCCTTTTAAAGTGTTACGAGGACCAACTACATCAATCTTTTGTGCTGTCGCAAATTGACCAGGTTGGGATAATGGTTTTGTAGGCGTTAAGGTTGCTCCTTCACCAAATAAAATCTCTAAATCCTTTTGAGTTACGTGCGCATGACGTGCAGAAATCTCAACTAAAATATCTTTTTTACTCATTGTTATCTCCATCTTTTTATGTTGTCATTATACTTGTATTATCGTGATTTTTCAATGTTTAGTCACAACTCATTACTCCTAACAACTCTGCAAATCATCCATGGTATAATGTTATTAAGGAGTTTGTATGAAATCACTATTAAAAAAGTTTAAACATCGCTCTACCGCCATTTTCATTGTACATGGGTATTCTAAACGACGTTGGCATGCTTTAGATCCATTAATTGAATTCTTAGAAAATGAAGGATACAATGTATTTTATCCTGCTATTTATGACCCTTTAGATGAGCATGATTCAAATGCAAATCAATGGGTAGAAACCATGATTAATCGAGCAGCTCAGTACTCTGCTAAATATTCGAAATTAATCGTCATAGGTTTTTCGATGGGAGGGGTTGTTGCAAGTGCTATTGCTTCAAAAGTGAAAGTGAATCAACTCATTCTTCTTGCTCCTGCTTTTGAGTATATCACCTTTGAGAATGTTAAGAATAAAATGGTGAAGTCCATTCTTCCTAAACCTGTTGAGACAGACACCGATTTCTTACCACTGCCTGCTTCATTTGAAAAAACATTTAAAGAAGTGGTAAAAGAATACAAAGAATCAATTAAAACTGTTTCTTGCCCATTACTCATTATTCATGGGTCAAAAGACTCTCGCATTCCATTAAGCAGCAGTTACTATGCTTATGAGAAGACATGCAGTTTTCATAAACAATTGATTGTTTTAGAAGGGGTTAATCATAATTTAGTTGAAGATATCACTTACAACAACCAAATATTTAATCTTATAGAATCTTTCTTCAATAAAGAAATCAAAGCATAAAAAAGGCACCGGCATTCGCTGGTGCTTTGATTTAAATATGGGGCGACCGACGGGTTTCGAACCCGCGAGTGCCGGGACCACAACCCGGTGCGTTGACCACTTCGCCACGATCGCCATGAATAAGTGCTTTTCAATTTTATCCTATTTCAATGAGATTGTAAAGCACTTAAATGTTCAAAAATCAGTGGATTCTTTTTCTTAAAACATTAACCACTGGAATCGCAATAAGTAGTGCAACAACAACTTCGGGTAATGTATTAGTAAGCAGAATACCTAAAACCAATGACCACCATTCAGAAAGTTGTTGAATAAACGTTCCTGGTAATCCAAGTACAAAAAACAAAGCAATTAAAACAAAAAATGTGTGTGCTATTGTACCTACTACGATGACTAAAACGTCAGTTAATGTATCCATGGATTTTGGCTTGTTAAAAAGTTTTACCAAAAATAATAGAACTAATCCAAACAAAAATCGTGGTAAAACTGATACAAGTGGATTCATGAAAAATACATCAGCACCCACTCCTCGTGTCATTGCCACTAACATGGTACTAACACCAAATGCTAGAGATGCAATAATGGCACTTTGTCCCCCCAATAATAAAGCTGCAATTAAAACAATTACATGAATTGTTGTTGCTGATAGTGGCGGAAATGTAATTATCCCTAACCAAGGTACAGCTGCCATCACTGCAATTATCGCGATAATTAACGCATTATATGCTAATAGTTTTGTTTTCATAACTTCTCCTTTACGACTCG
>CAYSNT010000032.1:0-9162 GCA_964432505.1 uncultured Erysipelothrix sp. | reverse complement strand
TTAAACGCTTATTGGCGTACTCCTCCATTGCACAGATTGGCTACTTGTTTTTAGGTTTATCCTTAGGCACCAGTGCAGGATTAAGTGCTACCTTGTTTCATGTGATGACTCATGGAGTGCTTAAGATGAGCTTGTTTCTAAGTGTAGGTGCTTTTATTTCTCTTGTGGGACAGCGTCAAATCAAAGAACTGATGGGAGTAGGGTATACCTTACCTTTGTCTTTAAGTGTGTTTTCCTTAGCCGCTTTAGGACTTATCGGTATTCCTGGAACCATGGGATTCATGAGCAAGTTTTATTTAGCCAATGCATTGATTGAAGTGAATCAAACCATAGGCTTTTCAATCCTTCTCATCTCTAGTTTTCTTAATGCGGTGTATTTTATTCCTATCATCATCAATGGATTTCTTAAAGAAAACAAACAGCATGACAAAGACATGCACAAAGATCCACTTCCACTGACCATGAGAATCTCTTTAGTGAGTTTACTCATCATTAACTTAGCCTTAGGCTTTTATCCCAATATCCTTAAATCGATCATTGATACGGCTATAACCAGTTTGATCCGATGATCATGATTCTAACACTCCTTGTGAGTGTTTTTTTCACTTAACACTCTCTTAACATTTCTTGCATCTTATTTTAATATTCCTTCCTTATAATGCCTTTGAAATCAAGGAGGATTTTCAATTGAAAAAGTTAAGTATGATACTTGCACTGGGGTCAGTGCTTGCCTTAGCAGCGTGTTCGCCAAGCACACCAGAAGAACCAGTCGATACCTTTAAAACAGAAAAGATTAACGTGTATACACGTGATACGTCTTCAGGAACTCGTGATGGGTTCATGAGCGGCATTGGATTTGCGGATGCTTCTGCGAATGATTCCGTTTTAGTTTCTGGCTTCATTACCGCCGACAACAATGCGATCATGTCAGCCATGGCAACGGATAAAGCAGGAATTGGTTATGTTTCATTATCATCCGTCAATAACACCGTGAAAGCATTCAAATTCAATGGGGTTGAAGCAACGGAAGAAAACGTGCTCAATGATACTTATGGTCTTAAACGTCCATTTGTGCTCATGAGACGTGTGGATGGAGATTATGTGAATGATACAGAATACCAATTGACTTTAGCATTCATGGCCTTTGTGGGATCCAATGAAGGAGCAGACGTCATTGCGAATGCTGGTGCAGTGGCTACATCACGCAATGGTTCTTGGTCAACACTTTCTGCAGATCATCCTGTGTGTGCTTTAGATAATTCAGCAGTGACGTTAAAGTTTGGTGGATCTGATTCTGTTCAAAAGATTGCGGAAGCCTTATCTGCAGCCTTCACTCCAGCATGTGGTAACGTGCAAACTGAAAATGATCATACGGGTTCATCTGATGGATGGAAACGTACTCAAGGGGATCAAAAAGATGGTGTTTCCTACAAACACATCGGTTACTCATCCCGTTTCTTCCGTGATGCAGAACTTGCTGGTCCTGAAGTCACACGTATGCAAATGGCATGGGATGCGATAGTAGCCATTGGTCATAAAGACAATCCAGTGGACAACCTCACTGCTGAACAACTTACAGCCATCTATCAAGGTGAAGTCAGTGTTTGGGGCGACCTTTACGAATAATTAAGACGACATTGAACCACCATCAAGGCTCTATCACTAGAGCCTTTTCATCCTTAGGAGAATGCGTATGACATCAAAAACTTCCAACAAAACATCTTTAAGTCAAACTGATACCATCGTGACCAACGCACTGATGGTTTTAGCCTTGATTGCAAGTAGTTTTATTATCATGATTGCGGTTTTCATCACCGCTCAAGGCATCTTACCTCTTATCACCAATAATCGCGGGCTAGGATCCGTCAATCTTTGGCATTTTTTAACGGACACTGTGTGGTTAAGAGGCGATTACTTTGTCTCCACGGTTTATGGGGCTGGATTTCTCATCGTGAACACCTTGTACATTGCGTTGCTTACCGTTCTATTATCCTTTCCTGTCGGAGTACTAACCGCGCTATTCATTGCACGTATTGCGCCTAGACCCATTGCAGCGGCCATGCGAACAATCATTGAGTTACTCGCCTCGGTTCCCTCCATTGTGTTTGGTTTAGTGGGGGTAGGCCTATTTCTTCCACTCATCTATAATTTAGCACGCTCATTAGGATTCAACTCAGCAGGAGGATACAGTGTTTTAGGAACTGTCTTTGTGCTTGCGCTAATGAGTATTCCTACCATTACAGCCGTGGCTGAAGTCTCCATTCGACAAGTCGATGAATCACTTGCTCAAGCAGCGTTAGCCCTTGGTGCGACACCAACGCAAGCCAATTTTAAAATAGTGTTACTTGCGGCGAAATCTGGGATATTCTCTGGAGTTATCTTAGCCGTTGGTCGCTCATTGGGTGAAGCCACCGCGGTTGCGCTTGTGAGTGGAAATGCCCGAAGTGGTCCTTCCTTTGGTTTGTTTCAAACCACTGCCACCATCACTTCAACCTTACTTCAAGGGCTCAAGGAAACGGTTGGAATAGATTATGATATTCGCTTTACTTTGGGGATTTTGTTGATGATTGTCATCTTACTTACCAATGCAGCACTCAACTTTGTTAAAAGAAAGGTAGGAAAACTGGATGCGTAAAACACGATTAAGTGATCGACTCCTACAAATCTCAACCATACTTTCTACCTTGGTGTCGATCATTGGTTTAGGACTTATTTTTCAGTTTGTATTTGCACGTGGCTTAAGTTTACTTTCCATTGATTTATTTACCTCCAACTATTATGGTCATAATTACATCGCAGAACTTAAACCGTATGAAGAAATGACCTATGCTATGCCCAATTTTGATGATGAAGATGTCTTTGTGATCGAACGCTTTGGATTAGCCTTAAGACAAGGTATTGACTTAGCGGGTAATGGGGTGGTTGAAGTGGAATACGTTCATCCTGACTCGCCATTCAATACCATGATCTCAGCAGAAGTCGGAGTAGATACCGTCGATATGAATGCCAACAATATCATTGATCGTATTTCTTATGTTGATCATCCAACCTCACTTTCTCGACGTGGAGCTGAAGTCATGGCCAGTGAACTCAATGATCCAGAGCGTGTGATCAATCAAGTCTTCTTCGCTGATTTAGGTGGAGGAATACGTGGATCACTCATCACCACATTGTGGCTGATCTTCATGACCTTACTTATGGCCCTTCCTATGGGGGTGTTAACAGCGGTGTACTTCAATGAATTTGCCCCTGTCAACATGCTAACTAAAACAATGCGAACCTTCATTGAAACCTTAACTGGGGTTCCTTCCATCATTTATGGGTTATTAGGAATCTCCGTGTTTGTGCCACTAACGGTCGCCTTAACTCCTGCCGTGAACACCAATTTGATTGCGGGATCGATGACACTGGCGGTCATTATTCTTCCTATCATCATTAGAACCACTGAAGAATCATTGCGTGTGGTTCCTCAAGATCATCGTGCTGCTTCCTTAGCATTAGGTGCTAACAAGACTCAAACCACTTTTAAAGTGGTCTTACCTCAAGCCACTCAAGGTATCTTAACTTCCACTTTCTTAGCCATAGGACGTATCATTGGTGAATCAGCAGCGCTGATCTTTGTGCTCGGTGCCATTGTTCGAGATCGTGTCTCTATCTTTGAACAATCCACTTCACTTGCGGTTCATATTTGGTCGATGATGACTGATGAACCAGCTAACATCGCCTTATCAAGCACCATTGCTTTACTCATCTTAGCGGTGGTATTAATTCTTAATGTTTCGATTAAACTTAGTGTCTACTTATTTGAAAAGCGAGGAAAACAATGATGGAAAAAGTAATTAGTGTTGAAAACTGTGATTTATTTTATGGGGACTTTCAAGCCTTAAAAGATGTGTCTTTACCGATCTATCGTCATAAAGTCACTGCTTTAATTGGCCCTTCAGGATGTGGAAAATCCACCTTTTTACGCACACTTAATCGCATGAATGATCTCATTGCATCATGCAAAGTCAAAGGTAGCATTCAGTTTAATCATGAAGAAACGTATGGTAATGGGTATGATGTGATTGAACTACGTAAAAAAGTGGGGATGGTGTTTCAAAAGCCAAATCCATTCCCAATGTCCATCTTTGATAACATTGCTTTTGGACCACGCCAACAAGGATTGAAAGACAAAGTTAAACTTAAAGAGATTGTTGAGAAAGCACTCAAACAAGCTGCCTTATGGGATGAAGTGCACGATCGATTGAATCAAAGTGCCTTGTCCTTATCAGGGGGTCAACAACAACGTCTGTGCATTGCCCGTGCCATTGCGATGGAACCTGAGGTCATTCTCATGGATGAACCTACCTCAGCCCTTGATCCTATCGCAACCCAAAAGATTGAAAACCTGATTGAAGAACTGAAGAAAGACTATACTATTGTGATTGTCACCCATTCCATGCAACAAGCAGCCCGTATTTCTGATTACACAGCCTTCTTCTACATGGGTGAACTCTTAGAGTTTGATGATACTAAAACTCTCTTTGTCTCTCCAAAACTGAAACAAACCGAAGATTATGTTACTGGACGATTTGGATAAGATTTCACGCAAGTGAAATCTTTTCTTTAGGGTTGCATTGAAAACCTTGACATTACTGTAGGTCAGTTTTATGATGAATGAGCAAAAGGAGTATGTATGAGTGAAAATAAAAAATTAAATCCTAACTTCAATCCATTTGGAGTTCGTTTGAATAAAGAGAGTCACATTAAGAAAGTGATTGCGGTGGTCAGTGGCAAAGGTGGAGTAGGTAAGTCCTTAGTCAGTGGACTGCTTGCGTCCACAGCCATAAATCAAGGCTATTTCACAGGATTGTTGGATGCGGATGTGACAGGACCTTCCATTGGTCGTATGTTTGGCATCAAACAAGGAGCTTATTCCAATGAAGAAGGCTTGATTTATCCAGCTGTGACACCAAAGCAACTTAAAATCATGAGTTCCAATATGTTACTCGAAGATGAAGAAAAAGCCGTCATGTGGCGTGGCATCATGATCAACAATGCGATCAAAGATTTCTATGCGAAAGTGTTATGGCAAGATCTTGATTTATTGTTTGTGGATATGCCTCCAGGAACGGGAGATGTTCCTTTAACCGTGTATCAATCCCTTCCTGTGGCAGGCATTGTGCTTGTGACCACACCTCAAGATTTAGTAAGCATGATCGTCGCAAAAGCCATTGATATGGCCAACAAAATGAATGTGCCTATTTTAGGTATCATTGAAAACATGTCGTACATGAAAGATGACGCAAGTGGACAAGTGTTTTATCCATTTGGGGAAAGTAAACTTGAAGAATATGCCTCTCGTCATAACATCAAGATTTTGGCGCGTTTACCCATTGATGCGACCTTGCGTTTAGCTGCAGATCAAGGAGAATTTGATCAATTAGAAGTGGACTATCTGAATGATGCTTTACAAAGCATTGTGAGTGACATTGACCTTGAAGTAGAATAAGATTTCTTGTGAAGTGCATTCAAATGGTTTATACTTACATAAAGAAAGAAAAGGTGGCGTTATGTGTTGTATCTGTCGATGTCGATGGTGAATCGCCTTAGTGGAACCCTCCACCTTTTGTTGTGGTGTTTGAATGTTCAACTAAGGCTTAGTCCTTAGTTTTTTTATCAATAGAAAGCGAGAAATAGAAATGTTAGTCAACAATATCACTCAACTGATTGGACATACACCGATGGTGGATGTGTCACAGTCCTTTAAAACCAAAGCGCAACTGGTCGTGAAAGTGGAATTCTTCAATCCAGGAGGAAGTGTTAAAGATCGTATTGCCTATGCGATGATTCAAGAAGGCTTAAACCGTGGACTTATTAATGAGAACACCCACATCATTGAAGCCTCCAGTGGTAACACTGGGGTTGGCTTAGCTATGGTGTGTGCTGCATTGAATCTTAAACTCACTATCATCATGCCTGAAACGATGACGGTCGAACGACGTAAACTGATCAAAGCGTATGGTGGTAACCTCATCCTGTCGGATGGAAGTAAAGGAATGAAAGGGTCTTTAGCCATTGCTCATGAAATGATTGCGGCTGAAGAGAACACCTTTATGCCTTCACAGTTTGAAAACCTTGTGAATCCTAGAACCCATCGTGAAACTACTGTTAAAGAGATTTTAAGTGACTTACCACGTGTGGACATTTATGTCTCAGGAGTAGGTACAGGGGGGACCATTTCAGGGGTAGGCCAAGTGTTAAAAGAAACCTTCACTGATGTAAAGATTGTAGCGGTTGAACCAGCCAATTCGCCAGTGATTTCAAAAGGAACTCCTGGTAAACATCACATCTATGGCATTGGTGCAGGCTTTATTCCTAACACCTTAGACATGAATGTGTTTGATGAAGTAAAAACGGTTGAAGATGAAGAGGCAGGAGAGTTCGCACGTCAACTTGCTTCTAAAGCCGGCTTGTTTGTGGGGATATCTTCAGGAGCAGCCTTTAAAGTGGCGTATGACTATGCCATGTTAGAAGAGAATGCAGGTAAAACCGTGGTGGTCTTGCTTCCTGATACCGGAGAGCGCTATTTATCATCGCCTTATTTATTGAAAGAGGAGAACTAATGGCCTTATTGGATACGGTTCGCTCCATAAAACGACGTGATCCTGCCGCAAAATCCTTACTTGAGGTGATTTTGTTGTATCCTGGTGTTCATGCTTTGTTTTATTATCGAATTGCACGGGTGTTGTATCAACTTAAACTCTTTTTACTGGCTCGTATGATATCTCAGTTTGCTCGTTTTCTCACTGGTATTGAGATTCATCCTGGAGCTAAAATTGGAAAACGCCTCTTCATTGACCATGGTTTTGGTGTGGTCATTGGTGAAACAAGTGTGATCGGAGATGATGTCATGATGTATCATGGGGTCACCTTAGGCTCAAAGAAACTGGTACAAAGTAAACGTCATCCTACCATTGAAGATCGTGTTGTTTTAGGAGCTGGATGCAAGGTTATTGGGGATATTGTCATTGGACATGATTCCATGATTGGAGCAAATGCAGTGATCAGTAAATCATGTGATCCTCATAGTATTTTAGGAGGCGTTCCAGCGCAATCACTCAAGAAAAATTAGATGGATTTTTCCATCTTTTTTATTGTCCTTGCTTGACAGAAAAGCGCTTATCAGTATAATAAATGGTGTTAGCACTCTATACTATTAAGTGCTAAATTAAGAAGGAGGCAATATGATACAACCAAGTTTTGATCGAGTCGTCCTCATAAAAATCACCCAAGAGGCAAAGACTCAAAGTGGTATTCTGTTATCACAAAACACCCAAGACCAGTCCTATTTAGGTCAAGTGGTCAGTGTCGGTGAAGGTCGATATGAGCATGGTGTGCTCATAAAACCCCCATTCAATATTAACGATGTGGTGGTCTATAAATCTTACGCAGCAACCACCATTAAACATGAAGGGCAGGAATATCTTATCGTCGACAGTAAAGATATTCTCGCAACCATACACTAAGGAGGACTCATGGCAAAAGATCTTAAATTTCATGCGGATTCCCGCTACAGTATGCTTAAAGGCATTGATACCCTTGCCAATGCGGTTAAAGTGACCTTAGGACCTAAGGGACGCAATGTGGTCTTAGAGCGTTCCTATGGATCACCGCTCATCACCAATGATGGAGTGACTATCGCGAAAGAAATACAGTTGGCTGATCCTTATGAAAACATGGGAGCTCAATTGATCCTAGAAGTAGCGAACAAAACCAATGATGTGGCAGGAGATGGAACCACGACTGCCACTTTACTTGCCCAGGCCATCATTCATCAAGGCATGAAGGCGTTGGAAAAAGGAGCAAATCCAGTGTTAATGCGTGAAGGCATCTCTACAGCGGCTAAACGCATCAATGATTACTTATTGGAACACACCACCCCAATTCAAACCTCACAAGACATCGCAGATGTGGCAGCCATCTCTGCAGGTGACGCTGAGATAGGTTCTATTATTGCGAAAGCCATGGATAAGGTGGGTAAAGAAGGTGTCATAACAGTGGATCAATCCAATACCTTTGAAACAGAGTTGGAAGTGGTTGAAGGGTTACACTACGATAAAGGATACATCTCTCCTTACATGGTCACCAATCGAGAAAAGATGGAGATTCTGTTAGAGAATCCTTCACTGCTTGTGACGGACTCTAAAATCACCACCATTCAAGACATATTACCGCTCCTTGAACAAGTTGTCGCCAATCCAAGACCGCTGCTCATCATTGCGGAAGACATTGATCAAGAAGTGGTTGCGACCTTAGTGGTCAACAAGTTAAGAGGCACCTTCAATGTGGTGGCCACCAAAGCACCAAGTTTTGGTGAAAACCAAAAAGCGATGTTGGAAGACATTGCGATTGTGTCAGGGGCAACTTTCATTGCGAAAGATTTAGGCATGAAGCTTAAGGAAGTCACCCTTGATCACTTGGGTCGAGTCAATAAAGCCATCATTAAAAAAGATGAAACCACCCTCATTGGAGGACAAGGGGACAGTGCAGCCATTCAAGGACGTGTGGATGAGATTAAATCCTTAATTGAAAAAGCTTCATCAGACTATGAGAAGAAGCGTATTCAAGAGCGTCTTGCAAAACTCACAACAGGAGTTGGTATCATTAAAGTAGGGGCTGCCACAGAAAGTGAGCTTAAAGAAAAGAAACTGCGCATTGAAGATGCCTTAAATGCCACCAAAGCAGCGGTTGCTCAAGGGGTAGTCATGGGTGGAGGTAGTGCCTTAGTCAATGCCTACAAAGCCCTCAAAAATGAAGTTACCTCTGATATCATGGATGTTTCCAAAGGCATGAATGCTGTCTTTGAATCCTTACTTGTCCCACTGTGGCAAATTGCAGAAAATGCAGGGTATGATGGCCAAGAAATTGTAGCAACACACCTCAAATCTTTGGATGGTCATGGCTTTGATGCGAAGCAAGGAAAATGGGTTAATATGATTGAAGCAGGCATTGTGGATCCTACCATGGTGACACGTAGTGCACTCAATCATGCCGCTTCTATTGCGGGATTATTCTTAACTACAGAAGTTGCGGTTGCTTCGATTCCAGAGAAAGAAAAAGTTTCCATGCCAGATCCTGGCATGTATTAAACCAAGACGTGTGAACTTTCACACGTCT
>CAYSNT010000031.1:0-9309 GCA_964432505.1 uncultured Erysipelothrix sp. | reverse complement strand
TTCATGAGATTTTTCTTTACCTGCTAAGAATTGAACATCATCCATCAATAAAACGTCAACATTAAGCAATTTCTTTTTAAAATCTTCTATTGAGTTATTCTTTATAGATGCAACAACTTTACTAACAAAATCTGTTGATGTTGTATAATGCACCTTTTTATCAGGATAATGAGTAATAACATAATTACCAATCGCATTGAGTAAATGAGTCTTTCCTAATCCAGAGTTTCCATAAATAAACAATGGATTATAGAACTTTCCAGGCATATAAGCACAAGCAATTGCGGCAGATCTAGATTCTTTATTACTTGTACCTTCAATAAATGAGTCAAAAGTATAATGAGGAATTAAATTAGAGGATTCATTTGTCTTAAAAGTAATAGTCTCACTTACAGTTTTTTCAAGTTCATTTTCTAAATAAATCGCACAACCAACGTTTCGATTCAGAAACTTAGAGATAACTTCAGCAATTAAAGTCTCATTTTGTGTCAAAATAACCTTATGTAATTTAGTTTTGACTACAACATTTGCTTTAGTATCGTTTAGACTGGACAAAGATGTATCTTCAAAATATTGATTGAACACGATACTTTCAATTAAATTATTCGATTTAATGTGATTTAAACACTTAGACCATAAATCATCTAAGTAAAATTGACTTAAAGACATAGACACCCCGCTGAATTGTAAATACATTTTAACAAAACTATCTTAGTTTTCCACAATAAATATTAATCGCAAAAAGTTTTCCACATATAAAACTTGGAAAAAAGTGTTATTTATGAGAGTTTCTGATACTTTTCCACAACTTTATTTTGTTAATAACTCTCTTTTGTTGTTAATGTAGAGAAATAAATTGTGGAAACTGTTAATGTATAAATTTTCATTCCAATTTTTCAATATTTGATAAGATAAAAATCTCTACTAATTAAGCGTTTAAATAGACTTTTCCACACATTCCACACATTGTGGATTAACACTATGTTTAAAGTGTTGAAAAGTATTAAATATTGATTAGTTTTCCACATTTTTATATCTAAAATATAGTAAAAAACATAAAAAAACATAATTTGTTCTTGTTTAGTTGAAAAAAGTGTTGAAAACTTAGTGATTCAAACTAAATGTCGAAAAATGAGTGAATTAATTATGTATGTTTGACTTATGGTAATGTTTTATGTATGATATTAAAGCAATTAAATACATTGTACCAAGAAAGTGGAGGTGGCTCATATGAAGAGAACGTATCAACCGAGCAAGAGAAAACACCAAAAGGTCCACGGTTTTAGAGCACGTATGAAGACAGTAGGCGGTCGTAAGGTATTAGCCCGTCGTCGTGCTAAAGGCAGAGCGGTCTTGTCGGCGTAAAAACGAGTCACCTTATTGGGGTGACTTTTTTTAGATAAAAAATGAAAAAGGAACGTAGAGTAACATCAAATATCGAATTTCAATCCATTATTCAACATAAACGTTATGTCTCAAATGGATCCTTTGTCATTTATATTAAGAAAAGAAAACAAGAATATTCAAGAGTTGGCATAAGTGTTAGTAAGAAACTTGGCTCAGCTGTTGAGAGAAATAAGATTAAACGACAATGTAGAATGATGTTACAAACATTGTTTGAACTAGAACTTAAATTTGATGCTGTTGTGATTGTTAGGCAAGGATATCTTACAAAATCGTATGCTGAGAATGAAAAGTTGTTGGAAAAACTACTAAATAAAGTTAAACTATATGGTGACGACCATTAAGGAGAAATATAAATGTATAACTGGTTAAAAAATAGACCTAAACTCATCATGAGTGCAGGGTTACTTGCATTCGTTTCAGGATGTACTCGTGTTATTGATGGAAACGGAAATGTACTTCCTGATAAGATCATTAGCACAACAACTCAACTTTCCCAAATCTTAGCAGATGAAAGTTGGTTTTCGGCCTTCTTCGTATTCCCACTAGCTCAAGTCATCAACTTCTTAACTCCAGTAATTGGGGTTGCACTTGCTATTGTAGTTGTAACAGTTGCAATCAAGGCATTAACCTTTGGATTTACAGTCAAATCAACCGTTGCTTCACAAAAGATGCAAGTGTTGCAACCTGAAATGACAGCTATTCAAAAGAAGTATGAAGGTAAAAAAGATGAGCAATCACGTATGAAGCAAGCTCAAGAGATGCAAGCTTTATACACAAAGCATAAAATTAACCCATTTGGGACAATTTTAGTGGCATTCATTCAATTCCCTGTTGTTATCGCAATGTGGCAAGCTGTTCAACGTTCAGAAGCGGTATTAAATGGTGTATTGTTAGGTGCAGAACTTAATGTAACTCCATTAACTGGTATTCTTGCTGGACAATGGTTATACTTAGTGATTTATGTTCTAATGGGCTTATTCCAAATTGGTTCAATGCTTCTACCTGCCTATCTTGCGAAGAGAACAGCCATTAAGAGTGGTAAAAAAGCGCCTGCTAATAGTCAACAAGGCATGATGATTGGTATGTTTGTGTTCATTATGTTCATCTCAATTAATTGGCCGACTGCGATGTCTTTGTATTGGTTAGTGAGCAGTGCTGCACAAGTAGCTCAAACATTATTTATTCAACACAACTATATCGACAAACCTGTCGTAGGAGTCTAATATGATCAAACGTTACTCAGGAAAAAACTTAGATGATGCATTAGCTCATGCAGCTAAAGAGAAAGATGTTCAAGTTTCTGATTTAACGTATTATGTCATTGAAGAGAAAAAAGGAATTTTAGGGTTTGGGGCAGAAGTCATTGTCGAAGCCTATGCTCTTAATGATGTATCGTTATTTATTAAAACTTACTTGTCAAATTTCTTCTCTCATTTTGATCCACAAGCTGAAATCACTGTTGATCGTCAAGGAGAGGTTTATAAGGTCTTAATCAATGCTTCAAACAATGCAATCTTAATTGGGAAAGCTGGTCAAACACTGCAATCCTTAGTGAGTGTTGTTCGTTCTGCAACAAGTTCTGAATTCAAACGCCGATTTGTTATCAATGTGGACATCAACAACTATAAAGTTGATCGTTATGAGAAAGTTCGTTTGATGGCTGCGAGAATTGCTAAACAAGTACAGCGTACGCGCATTACCGCAACACTTGATCCAATGCCTAATGATGAGCGTAAAGTAATTCACCAAGAGCTACAAAAGGTAAAAAACATTAAAACTGAGAGTGAAGGTGATGGACCTAAGCGTCGCTTAAAGATTATGTTTGATAAACAGAAAAACTAACTTTCCTTAAGTGGAAAGTTTTTTATTCAACTTAAGGAGTGTATAATAAAACCATGCCAATAAAGATGATTGTAGGATTAGGGAATCCTGGAAAACGCTATGAAACCACGCGCCACAACATTGGTTTTTTAATTGTGGATGAGATATTTAAGAGTTGTGATGTTAAATCAACACAAGATAAGTTTAAAGCAAGTTATGCGCAAGTGAATTATAAGGGAAATACCTTATTACTGGTTAAACCTCAAACGTACATGAATCTTTCTGGAGAAGCAGTGCATTCAATTGCGAATTACTTCAAGATCCTTCCATCAGAGATTATCGTAATCTGTGATGATTTAGATCTTCCTGTGGGGAAAATACGCTTAAGAGAAAATGGTAGTTCAGGGGGTCAGAAAGGACTTCAAAACATCATTCAACATTTATCTACTCAAGACATTCCACGTATTCGTTTTGGTATTGGAAAGAATCCCCTTATTGAAACGGCTGATTATGTTCTAGGGCAGTTTGAAAAAGAAAGTTTAGATAGTGTAAAAGCTGGAGTGCTTCAAGCAAAAGAGGCAGCACTTCATGCGGTTGAAAAAGGTTTTGTGAGTGCAATGAATCAATATAACAAACGATGAAAGAACTATTTAAGACCATTCAAATCCCGTGTGAGCAAGACCTTCTTCAACAGAAAGAAGTCTTTTCTCATCTCAATCTTTCCCAAGAGGCAATACTTTTAGTGGATTCTTTCATCAAGCATCCACGTCCTATGCTGATCATCAAACCCAATCTTTACCAAGCTCAACTTCTGTACGAGCGAATCTCCATCTTCTTAAATGAAGAAGTGGTTTTGTATACGCAAGAAGATTCATTAAGAGTGGAAGAAATCGCTCAATCCTTTCAAAACCAGTCTGAAAAGATAAGAGCATTAATCAAAGTCATTCAAAATGAAACTTTGATGGTTATTTCTCATGTGGGAGCAGTGACACGAAAAATCCCTGATAAATCCACCCTACTTTCAAATATTCTTCATCTTTCACTTAATCAAGTGATATCCATGGAAGACTTGGAAAATCATCTCATCAAAGTGGGATACACCAAAACCATCCGTGTAGATCAACCACTGACGTATGCTAGTCGTGGATATATCATTGATTTTTATGACTTAAACCAAGATCATCCTGTGCGTCTTGAGTTCTTTGGGGATGAAATTGATTCAATTCGACTCTTTGATTTGCACACTCAAAAAACCATCCAATCCATCAAAGAAGTCGATGTTTACTTTGCAAGTGAAACACTCATGGGAGAACATGATTGGAAAGCGCTAGATCGTAAGATTCAAACCACTTCCATGTCATCTAAGTGCTTTACTTATATGAATCATTGGATTGATGAAGTGAAGATGTACGGGTTTAAACCTAAGGATTATCCTCTTTTTGCCTTATCCACCCCCAAAATATCTTTGATAGACATGTTTAAAGGAAAACATGTGATTGTTTCCCCTTACGAACAAGTCATTGAGAACATACAAAAGAATCTTCATGAAAACATTGAATTTCTAGAAGAAAAGTATGAAGCGAATGAATGGTTAACTGACCAAGACATTCTTTTAGATTACGTTGATTTAGAAAGAAAAACCAAACTTCATTGTTTTAGAGAATTCGAAGAGCAATCAAGCACCTATTTAGGCTTACACACATTGGATATTGGACAAGGATTCCTTGAACATCGCCTTTCAACTTTATCAAAAATGCATGGTCAACATTCCATTGTGTTCATGGTGGAAGAGCACCACTTTAAAGAGATTGAATCCATCCTAAATGAACATAAAATAGGTTTTAAAGATATTTCTTTTCAATCCATTCCCTTAAAAGAAGGATTGGTCTTTGAGTCTTCAAAAGTCATTTGGGTAAGTAGCAAAGAATTGTTCAACACACAACCCTCCATAGGTCGATTCATTAATCGTTTTAAAGAAGCAGAAACCCTTCAAACTATTGATGAACTTCATGATGGTGATTATGTGGTTCATCAGCACCATGGTATTGGAATCTATCGTGGGATTGTCACTAAAGATGTTTTTGGATATCATAAGGATTTTATTTATATTGAATATCGTGATGAAAGTGTGTTAAACATACCAATTGAACAGTTCAGACTGATTAGAAAGTTTATTGCGATGGATGGAATCAAACCCAAAATCAATAAACTTGGATCTTCTGAATGGAAGAAAACTAAAGAAAAAGTCAAACAAAACGTCAGCAATATTGCTCAACACCTCATTGGATTGTATCAACTTAGGGAACAAAACATTGGATTTGCCTACTCAAAAGACAATGAAGAGCAACTCCTTTTTGAAGCAGATTTTGATTTTGAACTCACAGATGATCAAAAACAAGCCGTCATTGACATCAAACAAGACATGGAAAGTCCTAAACCCATGGATCGTTTATTGTGTGGTGATGTAGGATTTGGTAAGACAGAGGTTGCGGCTATTGCTGCCTTTAAAGCCATTCAAGATCATAAGCAGGTAGCATTTCTTTGTCCAACCACTGTTCTTTCATTCCAGCATATGAAAACATTCGTTCATCGCTTTAAGAACTTTGCGATTAATGTGAAAGTAGTGAATCGTTTTGTATCAAACACTGAAATTGAAAGAATTCTTGATGATTTAAAACATCATCGTATTGATATTCTTATCGGAACCCATCGTTTGCTTTCTAAAGATGTAGTGTTTAAAGATCTTGGGCTTTTGATCATTGATGAAGAACAACGTTTTGGTGTGGAGCATAAAGAAAGAATTAAACAGCTTAAAACAGGCGTGGATGTGTTATCACTCAGTGCAACCCCTATACCAAGAACACTTCAAATGTCACTTATTGGTGTTCGTCAGTTATCTCAACTTAATACACCACCCAAGAATCGTATGCCAATACAAACGTATGTCATCAAGAAAAACATCGGTTTAATTAAAGAAATTATTGATAAAGAATTATCTCGACATGGACAAGTGTTTTATCTACATAATCAAGTGGAAACCATTTACAGTGTCGCAAGCTCACTTCAAAAGCTATGTCCACAAGCAAGTTTCGCAGTAGCTCATGGTCAAATGGACAAAGATCAAATTGAAGATGTAATGATTCGATTCAATCGCAATGAAGTTAATGTCTTGGTATGTACCACCATCATCGAGACAGGCATTGATATCCCCAATGCGAACACCATGATTGTGGATCAAGCTGATCGATTTGGGCTATCGCAACTTTATCAAATTCGAGGTCGTGTGGGACGAAGTGATCGTATTGCATACACCTACCTGATGTATGAAGGTTCAAAACAACTGTCTGAAATAGCATCCAAACGCCTTCAAGCCATTAAAGAATTCACTCAACTGGGTAGTGGATATAAAATCGCAATGCGAGATTTAACCATTAGAGGAGCTGGAGACCTCCTTGGAGATCAACAATCCGGTTTCATCAACACAGTCGGTATGGACATGTATGTGGATTTACTTAAAGAAGCCATCTCCACTCAACTCAATGAACCAGTGATCAGTCAAGAACCTATCCAACACTTTGATGTTGCGGTAGATGCGTATATTCCACAATCTTATGCTCAATATGATGGAGAGAAAATTCATATTGTGCAAACCTTACAAGGGATTACATCACTCAAAGCCCTCATTGATTATGAAAATCAGATTCAAGATCAATATGGGCATTACCCAACTTCAGTGGCATACATGTTTGAAAAGAAACGATTGGAAATCTTACTTCAAGATGAGTCTGTGGATACCTTTAAAGAAAAAACTAGCAGTGTGGAAATTGCTTTCTCACCATCCCTTTCTTCTCATATAGATGGAGTTCAACTCTTTAAACGCATTCATGAGCTTAATCCAGACATTAAACTTTCATACATTAAGAATCGAATCACATTAACTCTATACAAAAATGATGAGTGGCTAAAAGAACTCATTTCTTCTATCCAGCTCGTCAAGGAGGTATCGCATGCGCATTGATAAGTTTTTAAAACTCAGTCGTGTTCTAAAAAAACGCAGTGTAGCCAAGAAATTAGCTGATTATGAGAAGGTTACCATCAATGGTAAACTTGCTAAACCATCATCTTTGGTGAAGGTTGGTGATGTGGTTACAGTTACTTTTGGTGAAAAGGAACTTACTTTCAAAATCAAACTCATTCTCACCCATCCTCGTAAAGATGAAGTGGATCAGCTCATTGAAATCATGGATGCATCTTTAAGTCTTGAGTGATTTGGTTTATAATGAGTACGATATGAAAAAGACCAATCCAAAAGAATTTTATAAGCAATCTCTTTTAAATATCATTATGGGCGCAATGTTTATCGCAAGCGTATTTTTCTTAGTGGACTTATCTCAAGATATTCTTGAAACGTATCAATTAAGCCAGCAACTTGATTTGGTGAAAGAACGTTATCAAGCTATCTTAAACGAGAATGAATCCTTAAGAGATCAAAAAGGAAAACTAAATGATCCTGAATACGTGAAGAACTATGCCCGAGCAGGTTACATGTTGAGTAAAGAGGGTGAGCAAATCTTCTTTCTTCCTCAACCTTCCAACAACGACTAAACAAGGCATCCCTTGTTTTTTAATGAAAAGGAGCAACTATGAGTCAACGACCTTTAGTATTCGTCATTATGGATGGTGTAGGCATTACCCCAGAAACATTTGGGAATGCGGTCGCATCAGCGTACACCCCAACCCTTGAATATTTAATGAGCAATCACCCCAACTTACTTATGAAGGCCCATGGAACAGCCGTAGGACTACCAAGTGATGATGATATGGGGAATTCAGAAGTTGGACACAATGCCTTAGGTTGTGGTCAAGTGTATTCTCAAGGAGCAAAATTAGTCAATGAATCCATAGAAGATGGAACCATCTTTGAATCAGAAACATGGAAAGAACTTGTGGCGTATTCTAAAGATCACACCATGCATTTTATTGGACTTCTTTCTGATGGAAATGTGCATTCCAACATTGCCCACACTTTAGCTTTAGTTTCTCAAGCTAAAAAAGAAGGCATTAAACGTGTTCGTTTACATACCTTGCTTGATGGACGTGACGTGCCCGCAAAGAGTGCACTCATCTATGTCGATAAGTTAGAGGCTCATTGTGCTTCCCTTAATGATGAATCCTTTGATGCTCGTATCGCTAGTGGTGGTGGACGTATGTTGGTTACCATGGATCGTTATGAAGCTGAATGGGGCATGGTTGAACTAGGATGGAAAACCCATGTCTTAGGAGAAGGACCAGCCTTTGAAAGTGCAACAGCGGCGATTGAAGCAACACGTGCTAAAAAAGATGTTTCCGACCAATACATTGATCCATTTGTGATTGTGGAAAATGGTGAACCTGTGGGACGCATTTTAGATCATGATGCGGTTATCCTCACAAACTTTAGAGGAGATCGTGCTCTAGAAATCTCACGTGCTTTTGAAGAAGTGAACTTCACGAAGTTTGAGCGTCATTTTGTGCCAAAAGTAATGTATGCAGGCATGCTTCAATACGATGGAGACTTAAAGATTCCAAATAAATATCTTGTGAATCCTCCTCGCATTAAAAATACCTTAACCGAACACTTAGTGCCTCATGGTATTCGCATGTTTGCGATTTCTGAGACTCAAAAGTATGGTCATGTGACTTACTTCTGGAATGGGAATAAATCAGGTAAGTTCTCTGAAGAGTTAGAAACCTTTGTGGAGATTAAATCGGACTTAGTCCCATTTGATGAAAGACCTTGGATGAAATCAGCTGAAACCACAGATTTACTCATTGAAGCGTTAAAATCAGGCAAATATGACTTCTTGCGCATTAACTATCCAAATGGTGACATGGTTGGCCATACAGGATCTTTCTTAGCGACTCAAATCTCGGTTGAAGCCGTTGATTTAGGCCTTGAACGCTTAAAGAAAGCGGTAGATGAAGTGAATGGTATTTTGGTAGTGGTAGCGGATCATGGGAATGCGGATGAGATGTATGAACCAAGCAAAGACAAGAGTGTGCTTAAGGCTAAAACGGCTCATACGTTAAATCCTGTTCCAT
>CAYSNT010000030.1:0-9333 GCA_964432505.1 uncultured Erysipelothrix sp. | reverse complement strand
CTTCTTTTAGTAAACTGCTTTCTTTTCTTCTGGTTTAAGTAATCCCATGTTCACATGGCAATACCCACCAGGGTTTTTAATGAGATACAATTGATGATAATCTTCCGCCTTAACAAAGAGTCCTACCGGTTCCACCTCCACAAGGATTTTCTTATCATATTGTGGCTGTACTGAAGCAATGAAAGCATTAATGACTTCCTTATCTTCTTCATTGAAATAGTACACTCCTGTGCGATATTGTGGACCAACATCATTGCCTTGGCGATTGAATGACGTAGGATTAATGATTCTAAAGAGCAGTTCTAAAACTTTATTTAAACTAATCTCATTGTCATCATATTCCAATTTAACCACTTCAGTATGTCCTGTCGTAGAGGTGCACACTTCTTGGTAGGACGCATTTTCTTTATGCCCTTGAGCATAGCCAACTTGAGTTGAAATAATGCCTTTAGCTCTTCTAAAAAATTCTTCTACACCCCAGAAACATCCTCCGGCGACTACGATTTCTTTCATTGTGACTCTCCTTTTAACCGTTGTTCAATCACACTGTAAGCAGCTGTCAATCCTGCACTCACAGGCACAAAGATGGCACTGGCAGGTGGGAACGCTTGTTTTCTTACGGTGGATTCACTCACTTGATGGGTTTGTTTGATTGGTGTTTCAAGTGAGAAGACTACTGGTATTTTATCATACACTCCTCGAAGTCTTAAACGATAGCGCATCATTTTTGATAACGGATCATACGTCGTTTTATTAAGCGTTGTACAAATGATTTTGGTAGGATCAAAGCGATTGCCCATACCCATACTGGAGACAAGTATCTTATGGTGTTGAAGCGCATGAACAATGATGGCTTCCTTCGCACTAACTGTATCAAGGGCATCAATCACAGCATCATAGTGTGGAATGAGTTTTTCTGCCACTTCTTCATTTACAAACTCATCGTATAAGTCAATAGTAGCATCAGGATTGATGCTTAAGCATCTTTCTTTTAATGCTTCAATCTTTTTATGATGAATGTTATGGATGGTAGTGTGGAGCTGACGATTTAAATTAGATGGTGCAATCACATCATAATCCACTAAAGCGATGTGTTGAACTCCACTTCTAATCAAAGCTTCCGTGGCTGCTGAGCCAACACCACCACATCCAAACACAATGACTTTCATGGATTGAATTTGATTTAGTTGTTCTTCTCCATAAAGGAGGGCTATTCTTGAGAATTGTTCAACCATTGAATGCATTCTTCTTTCTTCTGTTTGACGTGTTCTGGATGATCCATCATTACCCATTCGCTGTTAAGTTGATGTTTGAACCAGGTGCGTTGACGTTTCGCAAATTGATGGGTTTTAGTTTTAATGAGTTCTATCCCTGTTTCCAAACTGATGGATTGATTAAAGACCCCTTCCCATTGTTTCACCCCTATCGCACTCATGGCAGGATGAGAAAAATCAACCAGGGCATAGGCATTCATAACTTCTTGCATGAGTCCTTCTTCAATCATTTGATCAACTCTTTGACTCATCAATTGGCGATGAACATCTCTGTTTTCCATATCACAGGTAATGATTTTAGTTGGATAACGAAGTTGTTTGGTTTGTTTTTGTAGATGTAATGTTTTAGTGGTTTGTAACTCATCCATGAGCACTAAGGCTCGTATTAAACGTTTGCGATTGTTAGGATGAATGCTTTGTGCAAGGGAAGGATCTCTTTCAATCATCATCTTGTACAGTGTTTCATTGTCTTCTTGATCATACTCATGTGTTATGGATTCTGTTTGAGTAAAGACATAATCAAAAAGAATCGCATTAAGATACAATCCACTTCCACCAACGAGGATGACCTTCTTTCCTTGAGAGAAGGCTTCTTCAATGACATTTAATGCATACACTTGAAATCTTGCAACATCCATACCCTCTTGAATACTCACAATCCCTATTCCATAATGTGGGATTGAGTCTTGTTGGGAAAGTGTTGGAGCAGCTGATGCAATGGAAAGTTCTTTATATACAGCTACACTGTCCACACTCAAGATAATAGCATTAGTTTCTTTAGCAATGTCAATTGCAAGTTGGCTTTTTCCAGTTGCGGTTAATCCCGTTATGACGCATAGTTTATTCATCGCCCAAACTCCTTGATTAAGGCTTCTAAAGTAATCTTCATCATGGTAGGGCGACCATGTGGACAATGATACGGTTGTTCACACAGCATTAAATCATCCACAATCTTTTGCATCTCATGGTGTGATAAGTAGTCATTGAAACGAATACTGGAATGACAAGCTAATGTGGCTAACATGTGGTGAAGCATGGTTTGTTTTGTGATTTTCTTTTCATCTAAGCTTTGAATGATGTCTTGAATCATAGCTTGTTCATCCACATGCATCATCCAAGAAGGGACTTCACGAATGATTAAAGAATGTTCATGGAGTTGTTCAAGTTGAATATGAATCAAACTTAAGGCTTCTTTAAGTTCTTCTTTCATCAGTAGGGCTTTTCCATCTTCAATGAGGATAGGAATCAACTTAGGAATACTGGATTGATTATCTTGATAATGTTTAAGATAGTACTCAAAACGAATCCGTTCCATAGCAGCATGTTGATCAAGGATGAGTAATCCCTCTGTGTTGGACACTAGAATGTATTTTTTGTGTAGCTGAGCGATCACTTTTGGGTGTTGAATGGAAGGTTTTTGCTCTGGTGTTGACTCATTAATACTTGATTCTTGGATTGTAGGAGTAATGTATGAAGCGGGGTATTCCTTGATGACTGTGTCAATTTGTTCCATCATACTGATAGGTTCATGGTAAAAGGATTGTACTGGTGTGATACTCATCGGTTTAGTAGTTTGTGTTGAAGAAACGGTAGAATGAATGACTTGACTTAGCCAAGTTTGTAGTTCTTTTTCTTTGGATATTCTAACTTCCCATTTAGAGGGATGAACATTCACATCAAGCAGTTGCTGGTCCATATCAATGAATAGAATCGCAAAAGGATAACGATCTTTAGGAATAAAAGCTGACATTCCTTCAACAATTGCTCGAGTAATAGAAACACTTCGTATCATTCGAGAGTTAGTAAAGATGACCATATCTTTGCGTGTTGCACGATGAAGATGAGGAGCACCAATCACCCCTTTGACTTTAAAGTCTTGATTGGATGCTTCAATTGGAAGACAATGTTGAGCAATCTCTTTACCATAAATACGATAGATAACATCGCTGAGGGTTGCTCCACGTGTTTCTAAGACTTTCTTGTCATCAATGGTAAGAGAAAAAGCAATATGTGGGTATGACAAAGCAAATTTCTGCATTACATCTAGAATCAATGCATTCTCATAAGGAATACTTTTCATGTGTTTTAAACGTGCAGGTGTCTTTAAAAATAGTCCCTCTATTCTTATGGTCGTTCCATTGGAAGCATAGGTTGGTGAAACGTCCATGATTTTCCCATAAGACAAATGGATTTTCGTTGCTTGATGATGGTTGTTGGTAATACATATGCAGTTACTTACTGAAGCAATGGATGGTAACGCTTCCCCTCTAAATCCATGGGTACCTAATCGTAGTAAATCATCTTGATGGGATATTTTAGAAGTAGAATGACGTTTAAATGCTAGAACGACATCTTCTGGGTCTATCCCTACACCATCATCACTCACCACAATGCTTTCTAACCCTCCTTGAGTGATGGTTACTTCTATGTTTTTCGCTTCAGCATCAATGCTGTTTTCGACAAGTTCTTTAACAACCCCCATTGGTCTTTCTACTACTTCTCCAGCTGCGATAATGTTAGTGAGTTGTTCATTTAAGGTGTGAATTCTATTCATTGGTCACCTCTTTAGCCTTAGCAATGAGATCATCGAGAATGGATAATGCTTTCACTGGGGTTACATGGTTTACATCGATATTTTGAATGGTTTCAATGAATTGGGCTTTCTTTTCATCTTCTCTATTAACTTGTGGTTCAAATAACAAGGATGACTGAATCAATGCCGGCTTTTCTTCTAACTGCTTGAGTATGGTTTGTGCTCGTGTAATAATTTGAGAAGGTAAATGGGCAATCTTAGCAACGTTAATTCCATAAGACTTTAACGCTTTCCCTTTTTCAACACGATAAAGGAACTCAATATGATCTTGGGTTTCTTTGACTTGTGTCACTAAGTTTGTGATGTTTGGCATCATGGATTCTAAGGATGTTAGTTCATGATAATGAGTAGAAAAGATGGTTTTTGCCTTTAAATGAGTGCTGATGTATTCAATCATGGCTTGAGCTATGGCCATACCATCATAGGTGGATGTTCCTCGCCCTATTTCATCAAACAAGATCAAAGAGTGTTGAGTCGCATGATTTAAAGCAATATTTGCTTCGTTCATTTCAACCATGAAAGTGGATTCTCCTTTAATAAGATCATCACTTGCCCCAATTCGCGTAAATATCGCATCAAAGATCGGTGCATGATATTCTTTTGCACTCACAAAACATCCCATTTGAGCCATGATAACCATCATGGCCATCTGTCTCATAAAGGTGGACTTACCACCCATGTTGGGTCCTGTAAGAATAAAAACAGGTTTATCTTCTTCAACAATCCAATTGTTTTTTATGACTTTATCCGAGGGTTTAATTTCCTTCAGTAAAGGATGAAATGAATCTTTGATTGTTAGGTGTTTCTCTTGATGGAATTTAGGACGACTAAAACCACTTTGTGCACTGATATGCGCAAAGGCTACTAGAATATCCAGCGTTTTTATCATCTGAACATGTTGAGTTAATGGTGCAATGACATCATTCAGTTCAATGATTTTGTTTTCAAACATGACCTCTTCATACTTCACCATTTTATCTTGAGCACTCAAAAGTTCATCTTCTTTGTCTTTGAGTGTACTTGAAATGTAGCGTTCCGCATTGGTTAAGGTTTGCTTTCTCACATAACCAAATTGATCTTGCACAAGATGAGTTTGTCCTTTTGATACCTCAATATAGTAACCAAAAACTTTATTGTATCCAACTTTAAGGGTCTTAATCTGTGTTCTTTCTTTTTCTTTATTTTCAAACTCCAATAACCATGAAGACCCTTGTTTTGATAAAGATCGATAATGATCGAGTTGATCAAAAACTCCATCATTAAAGATATTACCTTCTTTAATAGTTAATGGTGGTTGAGGATTGAATTCTTTAATGAGTTTTTTAGAAAGATCATATAATGTGTTTTCTACACAAATGGGTTGAAATACATCCACATCTTTGATCAACTCAACAATTCTTTGTGTGGCTTGTAATGTACGACTTAATCGAATAACATCCACAGGCATCATGGTTTTATATGCAATCTTAGTGATGATTCGCTCCAAATCATATATCTTTTTGAGTTCTTCACTGAGTTGCTCCATCAACACAAAGTCATTGACGAGAAGTTCAACTTGATCTAATCGTTTTTCAATGATGGTTTGATCCATGCTCAAATGTGTCAACATATCTTTAAGATATCGTGAGCCCATCGCTGTCTTGCAACGATCTAAATAAGATAATAAAGTTAACTCATTTGATTTTGATTTTTGTGTCCACAATAATTCTAAGTGATTGAGGGTTGTGTAATCCAATCTCATGGATGTTTTAACTTGAATAATTTCACAAGGTAATATATAAAGTTGCGATGATTTCTGTGTGCTGTTAAGGTAGGTTAATAAAGCATCTAATCCTTGTCGTTTAAAGTGAGATAAGGTCGGCGCTAGTGTCTCACTTTCTTCATAGGTCAATGAATCAATCCAAGACACTAAAAAGTCATGATGTGAAGATAATCTTCTTACTTGGTCTTGTACGTTTTTTTCAAAGACAATGACTTCTTTAACATGATATGTTAAAAAGAAGGATAACAATTCTGCATCTTCTTTTGCAATTTCCATGTATCTCAAAATGCCACTCGCTACTTCAATCCACGTGCATCCATATGTTAATCCACAATCATGAATACTTGCGAGTGTCACGCTGTTCTTCTCATCTAAAAAGTCTTCTAGAACTGTTCCTGGAGTCAATATTTTAACAATATCCCTTTTTACAATCCCTTTAGCTGTGCTGGGATCTTCTAATTGTTCAGCTATGGCTACTTTGTAGCCAGCTTGTAGGCACTTAAGAATATATGGATTCACTGAATGATAAGGAACCCCACACATTGGGATTTTTTCTGCATCATCTTTGGATCTTGAGGTTAAAATAAGATCACATAGTTTAGATACTGTATGTGCATCATCAAAGAAGCATTCATAAAAGTCTCCTAAACGATAAAAAAGAAGCGCATCTTTCGCCTTTTCTTTAACTTCAAGGTATTGTTTCATCATGGGTGTTAAACTTGTTTTCATTGATGTGATTATATCATATGAAACTAAAAATCGTGAGGGGCTCACGATTCATTTGATTTGATCTTTAACTCACTTGATTTTAGTTCAATGAGTTTTTGCATAATGATTTTTCTAACAATACCTGAAGCTCCCCCAAAATTGAGGTTGTATCCATTTCTATTTTCAATGATATGAGAAACTCCAATGATGCTAGTTCGATTGAAATCAACTTTAGATTTATCATAAGGCAAGATATAAAGTCGACCAAAGGTACTGTGTACAATCTTAATGTTTTCGACACCACCCATTACAAGCATGATTTGTTCAACACTTCTTTGCTTGTTTCCAACTGTAATGAAATCAATCGCAAGATACTTATAGTATAGTCGTGTAATAAGATACATTAGAAGAAGACTGACAAATCCCAAAATGAACAATTGCCATACTCTTTGGGTAAACAATGGATTCCTTAAATAAAGCAGCGTGTGAATGCCATTACCTGGAAGAGCATAGCTTGTTCCTATGTTGGTAATAGGACCTAGATTGATATTGAATGCGGATGTTAGTGCATAAATGATGGATGAGAACAGAATATAAAAGATATAGAGTAATGGTGCAGAAAGCACTAAAAATAGTTCAAATGGAAGTCTAAATCCAAATAACATAGACATGAATGTCAGTAAAATGAACATGTTTCTATAACGTCTCATGTCAAACTTATCACTGAATTGCAGGTATAATCCTGATAAAATGGCTGGAACAACAAACATGTTGATGATGTACCAACCACTGATGAATCGACCAACTCCTATAGGTACGATATTATTGGCAAGTTGGCCAAGCCAAATGTTCACATCTCCTAAAATGAGTGTTCCTGCAGGATTTATCCAAGAACCACCTAAAGTTGAGAACCAGAATTGATTGTGTAGTATGGATTGAAGATTTAATAAGATTAATGCATGTTCAAGGAGTCCATACAAAAAGAGATTAACTGGATTGGTAATGTCTTGGGCAATGAACTTCATCATGGACTCTATTCCCATAATCACCCATGGCCACGCTAACACTACCCCATAACCAACGATTAAACTAAAGAAGATTGTATATAAGATAATCCATGTATCACTATCAACAAATCCTGTCATTCCATAAGGGATTCTACGTTTTGAGATTTTGATACTGAACTTAACTATTTGATAGGCTAACAATGTCATAACAAATCCTAATTGAACAGGTTGTGTGACATATTCAGGTGAAGGTAATGAAATATTGAATAAAGTGAATGCATATTGATTAGATAAGTTAGACAACGGGATAAACAATGTTAGTGCATAAAGGGTAATTCCACTAATGATGGAGGCAACCACTGCTCCTGTGTGCTTTAATTTGCGTTGTGCTAATGAAACTAAGACCACAAATGGAAAAAGTTGCAATAGGAAAACTAAGACTAATCGCATAATTTCAAGCAAACGAATGGAATCTTGTGTTTCTATTCGAATGATGCTAGAAATGATAGGAATAGCCAAAGAGTGAACAAGACCAAAAATAAGTGTGAGTACTAAATAGTATTTGAGTGATGCACTCATACCATCAGATAAACTATGCCATCTTTTCATGCAAATACCTCGCGATTATGATACCATTTATACCAAAGACTGACAATGAAGAAAGGAGGTTCCATGACTTTACAACGATTAAATGAATCATCCAGACGATTTAAGATTGATTGGATGCTTGTAACACTGATACTTTCTCTAGCTTTAATATCGATTATTGCGATTTATGGAGCTATTCCTTTAACACCATCCTGGGTGAATGGTCAAGATTTGCTTATTAAACAAGTAATGTGGTATATCCTTGGTTTCTTAACCCTGGCATTCTTAATCTATATGGGGGTGGATCGATTATTTTCAATGTCTGTCATCTTTTATTGGTTTCTTATCTTTTTACTTGGATTACTTATACTAGATTCCTTCATCAATCTTCCTCTCATTGCTCCAATCAATGGTGCAAGAGCTTGGATTCAAATTCCTGGTGTTGGAACAATTCAGCCAAGCGAATTTATGAAAATCATTTTGATTATTCGTTCTTCAGAAATCATTCATCAGCACCAACAATATCGTCTTAAGATGAGTTATTGGGATGATGTGGTTCTTTTCCTTAAGATTGGGAAAATATTAGCTTTACCTTTAGTACTTATAGTTCTACAACCTGATACCGGTATCCCACTTGTCATTGTTGTTTCTCTTATTGTAATGTTATCTATGTCAGCCATCAAGCCACAATGGATTATTGTAGGTGGATTAAGTGCTATTACTTTGTTTGTTGGAGTTATATTCTTATTTGAAACTAATCCGCAATTATTAGGTCAATTAGTTGGTGGTGGTTATCGATTAACTCGTTTTTATGGTTGGTTACACCCAGAAAAGTATATTTTGACCTGGGGTGCTCAACTTTATACAGCATTAATGGCCATTGGATCAGCAGGCGTATCGGGTCATGGTGCTGCTAGTATTGCGATTTCATTTGCTGAACCACAGAATGACTTTATTTTCGCTGTTATCGCAAAGAACTATGGTTTAATCGGAGTTGGAATTACCATCTTAGTGAATTTATTGTTTAATTTGAAACTTATTCTTATCGCTTTGAAATTTGATGGATTAAAAGAGAAATACATGGTTGCAGGATTATTGGGCATGCTTTTCTTTCAGCAAGTTCAAAACATGGGTATGGTAGTTGGTTTATTACCTATTACCGGTATTACCTTACCTCTGATTTCAGCTGGAGGATCTAGTTTATTATCTTACATGATTCCTTTAGCTGTGATTTTTCATATGAGCAGTGAAACAAAAAACAAAACGGCTCATTAGAATAAGCAATGTAGCCGTTTAATGTATGATGTAGGTCGATATCTTGCCATATTGACCTTTTTTGCGCTAGTGATAATTTCAACTTTGCTGACATCATCAAGATCTAAAACATGATGGTCGTAAAGA
>CAYSNT010000029.1:0-9367 GCA_964432505.1 uncultured Erysipelothrix sp. | reverse complement strand
TAGGTTCATCCAAAAACAACATCTTTGGTTGATTGATGAGTGCACGAATGAAATTAAGACGAATCTTCATCCCTTTAGAATATTCACTCACCAGTTTATTGCGATCTTCCCATAATCCCATACGTTTAAGTAACGGTTCCACGTCGACTTGATTCTTATATAGGTTCGCAAAGAACTGAAGATTTTCTAAACCCGTGAGTTTGGAAAAAGAAATTGGCATTTCAAAACACACCCCAATCTCTTCATAAAAATCATCTTTTAGATCCTTTAATGATTTCCCATCATAGGTGATTTCTCCTTGGTAATGATCAAGCAGTTTCACCAAAATCTTTTGAGTGGTACTCTTTCCTGCCCCACTTGGACCAAGAAAGCCAAAGATGGTTCCTTTAGGAATATCAAATGATATTCCTTGGATAGTCTCCTCTTTGTTTTTTGGATAAGTAAATCGTAAGTCTTGAACTTTAAACATGGTGTTGTACCCCTTTTTTTATAATGTTAAGACGTGAGAGAAACACGTTTCTCATTGCATCATAATCTTTAGACTTAAAGGCTTTTAATAAACTGGTCTTTGAAATATCACTGATCATCTCCACAAGATCCTTAGGATGAACACTTGGATCAATAAGCCCTTTTTTTTGATCTTCTTCAATCATTGCTTCTAGAAACTTCATCCTGTCACGATGCTTCTCTCTCATTTTTTCAACCATTTCATCATTATCCACATCCATGAACATCCCAATTTGATAATAATCAGGTCTAAGTTGTATCCACTCCATCGTGTCATGAAAGAACTGCTCCATCACATCAAAGAAGTGATGGTTTAAAGCTTTTGTTGGTAAAAGATCCAACTTTTCTTTCGCAATACGCATGAGCATCATCTCATACGCATCCCATTTGTCTTCAAAATACTGATAGAACGAACCTCTTGAGATTTGGGCTGTCTTTATGATTTGATTGATGGACGCTTGAGAATAAGGAAAAGATGAAAATTCTTTAACACAGGCATTAAAGATGAGTTCTTGTTTTTCAATAGATAATTTGTTGAATGTTTCTTTTGGCATATGACAACCTTGTCACATTCACTATATACCTTTGTGATAATGGTGTCAAATCATGTTTTAAGAAATCTGTTTCATGTATAATAGAACTACTTGGAGGACACACATGAAACATTTTTTTGTGACATCATCACAAACTAACCCATTCATTAATCTTGCCTATGAAGACCATATGCTTCATCATCTCAATGATGATGAATGCTTATTTTATCTTTGGCAAAATCATCATACGGTAGTTATAGGGAAGAATCAAAACGCCTATAAAGAATGCAAAGTTGACGAACTTGAAGCCAGTGGAGGGTATCTTGCTCGTCGCTCATCTGGTGGAGGAGCAGTTTATCATGATCATGGTAACCTTAACTTCACATTCATAGCTCCTAAAGGATTTTATAGCTTAGAAAACAACCTTAAAGTCATCATTGAAGCGTTGCAATCCTTTGGTATTCATGCCTCATTCTCTGGAAGAAATGACATAGAAGTGGAAGGATTTAAAGTCAGTGGTAATGCTTTTGCGAACACAAGCACTCATTCTCTTCATCATGGGACACTTTTATATGATGTGAAGATGGAAGACCTTGGTAAGTACCTCAATGTCTCTAGTGTCAAACTTTCTTCAAAAGGGGTTGAGAGTGTACGAAAAAGAGTCAAAAACCTTAAAGAATTTAACCCTTCATTAACGTTAGAACAACTTTCATCAGCATTAGTCTCATCCTATAATCATGTCTTTGAAACACAACTTATTCCCATGAACATGGATTTATCTTCTTGTGATGAACTCATCGAATTTTTCAGTTCAAAGCAATTTAGACTTGAAGCGTTCCCTCATTTTGAAGCAACCCTTCATAAGAAATTTAATTTTGGTGAAGTCGTGTTGTTTTTAAAAACAAAGCAAAACATCATCGAATATGTTCAAGTGTACACCGACAGTCTTATTCCAGACTTAAAAGAATCACTTGAAGCCTTCTTTCTCAACCAATCTTTTAAAAAAGACAGTTTACTCTTAGCTGCCATTGATCATGAACATGAAGAAGCTTTGATTGAAATCATTCAAGAACTTTTTATGTCTTAATCATTCACAGAAGGAGTGGTTATTTAGTATAATAATTAAAAAGGAGCGTGCATGAAAACTACGGCCCTCACCCCTTGGCATGAATCTCATCATGCTAAGATGATAGATTTTTTTAATACTCTCTTACCTGTGCATTATGAAACAGGAATCATTGCAGAACACGAAGCAGTTCGCACTCATGCTGGGATTTTTGATGTATCCCATATGGGGCAACTGTTTTTTAAAGGAGAAGCTGCCCTTAGCCAAGCTCGAAGTGTCTTATCTCAAGACATCGATGCGATGGTCAAAAACCAAGTTAAGTATGGCTTTATTCTGCGCGAAGATGGAACCATGGTTGATGATGTTCTATGCATGAAAACATGTGATGATGAAGTCTTAGTCATCGTTAATGGTGCCAACATTGACAAAGTCATGACTTATCTTGATCAACGATTTAATGGATCAGCTCTGGTTGAAAATGAAAGTGATGACTACAGTGTTATCGCATTTCAAGGACCTCTAACTCAAACCCTCATCCATAGTATCGTCCCTACTCCACTTGATTATTACACCTTTGTTCATGGCACCTTTAACGGTGTTGAAATGTTTGTGTCTCGCACAGGTTATACAGGCGAACATGGCTATGAACTCATCATGGCCAACAAAGACGCCCTCACGGTCTGGGAAATGCTCTTAAATTTAAGTAAAGATGTGATTCCTTGTGGTTTAGGAGCTCGTGATAGTCTTCGTTTAGAAGCAGGTATGCCATTGTATGGACATGAACTCAATGATGATTTGACCCCACTCGATGTCAATCTAGGCATCTTTGTTCCTAAACATCGTCGTCATTTATTTGGATTAGAAGAGCGAAAACCCCGTTTTAAACGGATTGGATTTGTTTTGAATGATAAAGCCATTCCACGTGAAGGGTACGTATTAACCCAACATAGCAAGAACGTGGGCTTTGTCAGCAGCGGAACCTTCTCTGTTACCCTCAAACGTGGGATAGCAATGGCCATCATCAATGCTGATGTGAATTTAGAAGAAACGATTGAATGTGTGATTCGCAATAAGTCCTATTCAATCGAGATTATAAAATTACCATTCATCAAGAAATAGGAGGACACCATGAACAGTGTTAAAGAAGGGTATTATTATTTATCAACTCATGAATGGGTTAAACAAGAAAGTGACACCACTTTCCTCGTAGGTATTTCAGATTTTGCGCAACATGCTTTAGGTGATATCGTGTATGTGGCACTTCCTGAAGTTAATGACACAGTGAAACAAGGAGAACGTTTCTGCGATGTGGAATCAGTTAAAGCCGTTTCTGATGTGTATTCCCCAGTGAGTGGAACCATCACAGAAATCAATACGTCACTTGAAGACTCACCAGAATTATTGAATCAAGACCCATATGGTGTCTGGATCATGAAGGTTGAAGGATCAATAGACACTTCAGGATTATTAGACTCAGCTGCTTACACACTTCATCTTGAAAACGAACACTAAGGAGGAGCTATGGGAACCTATATCCCTCATACCAAACAAGATCAAATAGACATGCTCACCTCCATCTCACAAACATGGGACACTCTATTAAGCACCATTCCAAGCAATGTTAGACTTAAAAGAGAACTTAATCTCCCTGAAGGTTTAAGTGAGTTTGAGGTTTACCACAAAATGAAAGCATATGCTTCAGAGAATGTGGTGTTCAACACCATCTTACGTGGTGCTGGAGCTTATGATCACTACATTCCATCCGTAGTACGACACTTATCTGCGCGCGAAGAATTCGTGACCGCTTACACTCCTTATCAATCTGAACTCTCACAAGGCGTTCTTCAATCCATCTTTGAATTTCAATCCATGATGGCTTCACTGACTGGCATGGATGCAGCTAATGCATCTGTTTATGATGGTGCTACGGCTGCCGCAGAAGCTATCGCTATGAGCTATGAGCGTGGAAGAAGAACCATTTTGCTTTCTGCTGCTCTTCATCCTCAAACCATTGAAGTGATTCAAACTTATACTCAGGAACTGGATGTTACCATCAAAATGATTGATACAGTTGATGGCCGAACAAGCATTGAATCCATGAGTAAACAATTAGATGAAAGTGTCTGCGCTGTCTTGATTTCACATCCAAACTATTTTGGTATCCTTGAGGATGTGAAAGGCTTCAGAACAGCCATCATTGATTCCAAAGTAAAATACATTGTGTCTGTGAATCCAATGACCTTAGGTCGATTAGCCAATCCTGGATCGTATGGAGCGGATATCGTCGTTGGTGAAGCACAACCTTTCGGTTTAAATTTAGCCTTTGGTGGACCTTATCTAGGATTCATGTGCACCAGTGACAAATACGTAAGACGTTTACCTGGTCGTATTGTAGGACAAACGCTAGACTCACAAGGCAAACGTGCATTCACACTCACTTTACAAGCTCGTGAACAACATATTCGACGAGAAAAAGCGAGCAGCAGTATCTGCTCAAACCAAGCTCATTGCGCCTTAACTGCTGCTATGTATTTAGGGGCTATAGGACCACAAGGACTTAAAGAAGTTGCAACACAATGTGCTAATAAAGCCCATGCATTAGCATCAAAACTTGAAAAGATTGGTTATACCTTGACATACAAGCAACCATTCTTTCATGAGTTCGTAACCACAACACCTATAAGTACCACCCTTATTGAGCAAACCTTAGCTGATCATAGTATCTTAAGCGGGCTCATTCTTGATGATCACCACATGTTATGGTGTGTCAGTGAAACGACCAGTGATGATAAACTCGATGAAATCGTTGCAATCCTAAAGGAGGTTCATCATGGCTAAACTTATTTTTGAACTAAGTTCCTTAGGTCATCAAGCAGTCACATTCCCTCCTTCTCATTTGCCTACCGTGTCCTTTGATGAGTTTGAAAACCAAGGTAGCATTGATTTACCTGAGATTGCCGAGATTGATTTGGTTCGTCATTACATTGGACTATCCAAAATGGCTCATGGTGTCGACACAGGGTTCTATCCATTAGGATCATGTACCATGAAATACAATCCTAAACTGAATGAAGATGTCGCAAGTTTAGAAGGATTTGCGAAAATCCATCCTTTACAACCATTGTGGAGTGTTCAAGGTAACCTTAAAGCCATGAGACATCTTCAAGATGCGCTTTCAGAAATTTGTGGTATGGATGAATTTACCTTACAACCTGCGGCAGGAGCTCATGGTGAATTCACGGGAATGCTTATCATTGCAGCTTATCATCGTCAAAACAATGATTTAAAACGGTCTAAGGTTATCGTTCCTGATGCTGCGCATGGTACCAATCCAGCAAGTGCTGTCATGGCTGGCTTTGATGTGGTGACCGTGAAATCCAACGCTTGTGGTGGCGTTGATTTAGACGAACTACGCTCTTTGGTTGATGAAAACACCGCTGCTTTAATGCTGACCAACCCTAACACATTGGGTTTATTTGATCCAAACATTAAAGAAATTGCTGACTTAGTTCATGAAGCAGGTGGTTTACTCTATTATGATGGAGCTAACCTCAATGCGATTATGGGCTTATCCCGTCCTGGCGACATGGGATTTGATGTCGTGCATTTGAATCTACATAAGACCTTCTCTACCCCACATGGTGGAGGTGGACCAGGTTCAGGACCCGTTGGAGTTAAAGCTCATTTAATTCCTTATCTCCCTAAAGGTTCATATCTTAAAGATCTACCTACATTGGAAAGTGCTCCAGCTCTCAGCATTGGCCGTATGCGCTCATTTCATGGAAACTTCTTAACCACCATGCGAGCCTTAACTTACATCTTATTCAATGGTAAAGGGCTTAAGGAAGTTTCTATGAATGCGGTACTTAACGCTAACTACATGATGCATCATTTAAGTGATGTCTACACAGTCGCCTATCCTCAAACGTGCATGCATGAATTTGTCTTAACTCTTGAAAAAGAGAAAGACCAATACAATGTCAGTGCTAAGGACTTATCTAAAGCTATGCTTGATCACAACATGCATCCACCTACCATGTATTTCCCTCAGATTGTTCATGAAGCTTTAATGATTGAACCTAATGAGACCGAAAGCAAGACTACACTGGATGAAGCCATTACGCTGCTCAAGCAACTTCATCAAACGATGATTGATGATCCAGCCTATCTTCAAAATGCACCGTACACAACACCCGTCTTACGCGTCGATGATGTATTAGCTGCACGTGTACCAATCTTAAAATACCATAAGGAATAACACCTTCATTTTCTAATACTAAAGCATGGATATCACCATGCTTTTTTCTTGGATCATGTTAGGTAAGATGGCTTACAGTGATGCACAAACACTCCATGTTAATGAGTTAGACCTATGGATCTACTGTGGCTTGTGTTGTTTTCACTTGAGTATCTACCCTTCTTTTCTGATTGTCTTTTTTATACTTTCCTTTGGATTAATACTCAGTGTGATACAAGGGTATCTAGGAAGTGCCGATCGCGATTGTATTATGATAATGATGCTTATTGTTCCATATCAAGAGCTTTTTAGCATACTACTCTTTGCTTCCATACTTGGACTATTCTACGCATACACCCGTCAAAAGAAGGTGATTCCCTATCTCTTTTTTATTGTTTTGGGACATTTCTTGAATTTTTGTCTCAAAGTGCTTTAAACTCCAAACAAACGATGATACAATTAGACTCGGTCAAACAAATGAAACATTTTATTGGAGTCGCTGCCATCTTCATCAAAGACAATAAAGTAGGAGCTTTTCGCCGCAAATATGGAAAATATGCGGGCTTCTACGAGTTTGTTGGTGGGAAAATTGAAGCCAATGAAAGTCATGCTCAAGCACTCATTAGAGAGTGTCAAGAGGAGATTGCTGTTACGGTTGATTTGATATCGTATGTACAAACACTACGCTATGCTTATGATGATTTTATCATCACCTTGCATGCGTATCATTGTGACATCAATGAATACGATATCCGATTAAGCGTTCATGATGATGTGCTTTGGTTAAGTGAATCAGAGCTCACCACCATTCCTTGGCTAGAAGCTGATTATCTTTTGTTTGATCAGATCAAAACCCTATTAAGGAAAGGAACGTTATGAAAATAGTGATTGTTGGAGGAGTGGCAGGTGGTGCAAGTGCTGCAGCCCGTCTTCGTCGTCTTAGTGAGGAGGCTCACATTGTTATGTTTGAAAAGGATGAGTATATCTCATTCGCCAACTGTGGTCTTCCCTATCATATCTCAGGTGTCATAGAAGATCGAAATGACCTTTTGGTGCAAACCAAAGAAGGCATGGAGTCAAGATTCAATCTTGATATCCGTAACTTCACCGAAGTCGTCAGTATCCATCGTGAAAAGAAAACGGTTGTAGCTAAGGAAGTCAAAACAGGTCGACTTTATGAAGAAAGTTATGATAAACTCATTCTTTCTCCTGGAGCGAGTCCAATTGTTCCTCCTATCCCAGGTCTTAGTGAAGCCAAAAATGTGTTTGTGTTAAGAAACATTCCTAACACCGATGCGATTATGGACTACTTAAAGACGAATGATGTGAAAAAGGCAACGGTCATTGGTGGGGGCTTTATTGGTGTTGAAGTAGCAGAAAACCTCAAAGAACTTGGAAAAGATGTTACGATCATTGATATGGCTGCGCAAGTATTAGCCCCTTTGGATTATGAATTTGCACAACTTGTTCATAAAAAATTAATCCGCAAAGGTATTCAACTTAAACTGAATGATGGAGTCTCTCATTTTGAAAATGAAGGCCACACTGTCGTGACTCAGTCTGGTCAACACATTGAATCTGATATGATTATCTTAGCTATAGGAGTATCCTCAGAAGTTAAACTTGCGAAAGAAGCTAACCTAAAGATTGGTGCCCTTAGAGGCATTGAAGTGAGCGAGCACATGCTTACCAGTGATCCTGATATCTATGCCTTAGGAGACGCAGTCGAAGTTAAACATCGTGTTAGTGGCTTAATCACCAAGATTCCACTCGCATGGCCTGCGAATCGCCAAGCGATTGTGGTCGCAAATCATATTTTTGGAATCAAAGACAGCTATAAAGGATCCATGGGTACAGCGGTAGTCAAAGTGTTTGATTACACCATCGCAACCACTGGACTCAACGAGAAAACGTTAAAACAACTCAGTCTTCCTTATCAAAGTGTGCATGTTCAACGCAACAATCATGCTTCCTATTATCCAAATGCCAAAGAAATGAACCTTAAACTCTTGTTTCATCCTACCACTGGTCAAATCTATGGAGCTCAAGGAGTTGGATATGAAGGGGTCGAGAAACGCATTGATGTGATCGCAACCGCCATGATTGGAAAACTCACAGCACATGACTTAGTTGATTTAGAACTCTCTTATGCTCCTCCATTTGGCTCTGCAAAAGATCCTGTCAATATATTAGGCTATGCTGCAAGAAACATACTTGAAGGGCATGTACAAAAAGTGGATGTCTTACAGGTCAATGACCTTGTATCAAAAGGTGCCTTCATCCTAGATGTAAGAACACCAGAAGAAGTGAAGTATGGATCCATACCCAACTCCACTAACATTGAGATTGATCAGCTAAGATCTCACCTCAATGAGCTCCCAAGCAAAGACACACCCATTTATGTTTTATGTCGTGTAGGACATCGCGGTTATGTTGCAACGATGATTTTGAATAATTTAGGCTACAATGCATTCAATATTGATGGTGGTTATGATTTGTATAAAGCAGCTACAATGAAAATATAGAAACGGTGTAAGGCATGTCCTTACACCGTTTTTTTATACGTGATCTCCTTGTTCTTCTTGATGATCATCGATGAGTTTAATCTGAGTGGTGGTTGATAATGCACCTAAATCCTTCAAATATTCTTGTACCTGCATGTTGCGGCGTTGGTCATGGTTAATGCTAATCATCACCATGTATTCATTGTGATTATCCACATGATTCGATCCTATAAAGAGTTGTTCAAGTATGCGTATATTTCGCTTATGAGCAATGCTTGCGAAAACAGAAAAGTCTTGTGCAGTGGTGTAAATAAGAACCTTGGTCAGTTGTTTCTTATTGATCCAATCATTTTCAAGCGTCACCGCAAAGCGTAAGACCACGTAGATCAGAATGGTTGTCAGTATCGCCCCAAAGTAAAAACCGCTTCCAGCCGCAATTCCAATTGTCCCAACACTCCACAGACTAGCTGCAGTGGTTAAACCTCGCACATTTCCTCGTGACTGAATAATGGTTCCTGCT
>CAYSNT010000028.1:0-9513 GCA_964432505.1 uncultured Erysipelothrix sp. | reverse complement strand
TGTATAAGAGACAGATATTAATGGTACTTTGATTGCGGATATTGGGATTCATTTAAGAGAGAATGTTACCTTTGATCAAATACCACAAACCGTCGTTGATGCTTTTGTGGCCATTGAAGATTCTCGATTCTTCACCCATAACGGATTTGATATTCCTCGTTTTGCGGTCGCATTGTTAGGTAACTTAAGAGGAATCCTTACTGGATCTTCAGGTTTCTCAGCGGGTGGTGGTTCAACACTCACCATGCAGTTGGTTAAAGGAACTTATTTTGAAACAGAAGATGCTTTAGCTCCAACGACCATTGAGCGAAAAATGCAAGAAATTGCATTGGCTTTGGAAACAGAAGAAAACATATCTAAACGCCGTATTTTTGAACTTTATGTCAATCGTATTAATTATGGTGTCCCTTCTTCTCGTGGCATTCAAACAGCCGCACAATATTACTTTGGTAAAGATACCCAAGAACTTTCTTTATCAGAAGCTGCCTATTTAGCAGGGGTCATTAACGCTCCGACTACATTCAATGCTTACAACAATCTTGAGGCAGCAACACGAAGACGTAATGATGTGTTATTTCAAATGCGTCGACATGGTTACATCAGTGATGCTGAATACCAAGTAGCAAGAAGCATACCATTAGAAAACTTATTAGCAGGTCGAACTACCATCGAAGGTCGACCATTCCAAGCATACATTGATGCCGTCGTTAGAGAAGTCATTAGTTTAACTGGTCGTGATCCTTATAATACTCCAATGAATATCTACACATACATGCAGCCAGTGATCCAGCAGCAAATTGATGATATTCAAAATGGAAACGTGAATTTTGAATACATTCACGATTTGCTTCAAGTTGCGGGTGTGGTCATGGACCATACGACAGGACAAGTCGTTGGCATCATGGGTGGTCGCGACTACAATGGTGAGCGTTTATTTAACCGTGCCATTGATAAACGCAATCAAGTTGGATCCACCGCAAAAGGCATCTTGACTTATCCTCTCGCATTTGAACATTTGAATACTTCGACTGCGGAAGTTGTAAAAGATGAACCAATTTTGATTTCTGGAACTAATTTTATTCTAAGAAACTTTGACCGCCGCTATCGTGGTGAAATGACTCTTCGCTCAGCTTTCGCAAACTCTATGAACATCCCTGCGTATCAATTCCTTGAGCGCACAGTCAATACAATTGGTCGCTCCCGTGTCGTGGAATACATGAATTCTTTAGGACTTCAAACTACCAATCAATTGTTTGACATAGGCTTTGCTTTTGGAGGTTCTAACTTTGTTGCTTCTCCAATGCAACTTAATGCGGCTTATGGTGCCATTTTCAATGATGGCCAGTACATTCAACCACATACGGTATCACGAATTGAATTTAGAGATGGTTCTGATCCACTGGTTCCTCAATATGCATCCACACGTGTTTTATCTTCCGCTGCTTCCTATCTCACTTTAGATCTAATGAGAGATGCTATCGCTGGTGGGTATCCAAACGGGATGACTCAATACCGTCGCAATGCATTTGTCACCTATGGTAAGACAGGAACCACTAACTATGGACCAGAAGGAGCTCAGTTTGGAATTCCTGATGGCTCTGCAAAAGAACACTGGATCGTCGTAGGTAACACCAAGTACGTTGCAACGGTATGGATTGGTTTTGACAAAGCTGAAGCTGGTCGAAACACCTACATTACTAATGCGATTAACTCTCAAAACTATCGTGGAAGAATCATGAATTTACTCATGGACTCTGTCTCAAGTGTTCAAAGTTCTTATCCAGAATTAAGACAACCTTCCACTGTGGTTCCAATCACTCATATTTTGGGACCTCAACCTTATTTGACTCCTTTTGAAGGACTTGATCCATCTTTGATCACTACAGGTTTAATTAAGAGTGGTGGTTCAGGAACCATTCCTGTTCCATTCCCAACACCTTCTAACATGGGAGCATTCACCTCCTCAGTAAGTGGTACTGTTGCTTCTCAAACATTAACCATTCAAGTCCCTGCATATCCTGATGAACTCGCAACTCAACGAGAACCAGTTGAGTATCAAATGGAGCTTATTACTCCAACTCAACAAGTTCGCGCCACAGGAACTCGTCTCTTCTCCTATTCTTGGATTCGTGGTCCTATTGTGTATGTCGCACGTGTTGTCATCAATGGTGAAGCACAACAGTTTGTGTCTAACACCCCAACAATTCAAATTCCTTTAACTAATTATGCTCAAGGTAATGTGGAAGTATGCACCTATTATGCTTATGAAAAATTCCTCAACGAACGATCCAATGTGGTGTGTCAAGTAGTCACAACTGCTGATCCTAATGTCATTACGATTCCTAACTGGGTCAATCAATCTCTGTCACAGTTCATGGAGTGGATGCAAAAACTAGGATTAACCAATGTGAACTTTGCCACTTCCTTAGCCTCAACTCCAGAAGTGGTTGGACGCATCAGTGCATTTGATCCAGCTGGAATAATGAACACGAATATTCATGTGAACGACTTAAAAGCCCGGACCATCACACTTACATATGCTGATCGTACCATTGATTTGTCAACTTTAATTGGTCGTACTCGTGATTATGCTTATAACAGTTGGCCGCTACGTAATTTTGTCACTATTTCAGATGCTTCAAGTAGCATTAGCGGATTGAGCATTATCAGTGATGTGTTGGTGAATGGAGTTTCCACATCATCAATCCAAGTTTCCAAAAACAATAAAATTACCCTCGTATACGCAACACCGTGACTTAAAAAGGATGCTGATTCATTGAATCAACATCCTTTTCTTATAGTAATTACACATGTTTTGTAAGGGACACACAGCACACTGAGGATTTTGTGACTTACAATGATAGCGTCCAAAGAAAATCATTAAATGGTGGGCTTTTGACCATCGCTCTTTTGCGATCTTACGCTTAAGTTTGCGCTCAACATCCAAAACATTGTCTTTTTCTTTCGCAAAACCCAACCGCTTAGAGACTCGATCAACGTGGGTATCTACCGCAATGGCAGGAACATCAAACCACACTGATAAAATAACATTGGCTGTTTTAACCCCTACTCCATCCAGTGAGAGAAGTGCTTGTTTAGTATTAGGAATAGTGGAGTTATACTCATTCACCACTTTTCTAGCCATACTCACCAATGATTTTGCTTTGTTTTTATATAAACCTATGCTTTGAATAAAAGGCTCAATGTCTTGTGCATTGGCTAAAGCTAAAGCCTCTACAGTAGGATAAGCATGAAACAAAGCTGAAGTGACTTTATTCACAGACACATCGGTGGCTTGAGCCGATAACATCACAGCAACGGTTAATTCATATGCATTGGTGTGATTCAGTTCAGCTTTCGCATGAGGAAACATGGATTCCATCACATCTAAAGCATGTGAAACTCGCTCATTCACTAATCAAATCCTCTTCTTTTAGATTTGCTTTCTTCCAGTTATCCAATATTTTCCCAATGTACGCCATAGAAGTTTTTTCTTGAATCAGGGCTTGTCTAAGCGCATGTAAAATCAAAGCCTCAGAATACATTTTTGACCATAGGGTTAATTGATTGTATTCTTTTTCATTTAAAAGACGTTTAAAGCTTTGTTCAAAAGCGTCATGTAGCGAACTACTCACTTGGGTTGGTTGATGATGGGTATGATTAAAAACTCCATCCACATTGAAGCACACTTTTCCTTGATGATGTTCCACCTTCAAGTATCCTTTTTGCTGTAAGTGTTCAATCGCATCATCCACCTCTGAAATGCTCGCACGAATATGCTTGGCAAGTGAATCCAAAGTAATCACATCATGATGAAGATTCATATGATGAATGATGATTAACACCAATGATTGTAAAGATGATACCTCTAAACGTGGTAGTTCATCAAGCAAATAGGTCATGGTATCAATGAATCGTTGTTTATGCCACATACACACCTCCAAAACGTTGTATCACGTTCACTGTTTTGATAAAATACGTTTATGATCAAGAAACTTATCATTTTAGGATTAACACTCATGGCTTCAACTGTACTCCTCATAGGAGCTCATCAAGCTTTTAGTAAATCCTCAAATCAAATCTCACAATCCCTGTTTTCAAAAAACATCAGTTATTCTCAACTTCAAGAAGAAGTAAACTCAAGTATCAATGTTCAAGCCTATATGTTGTGTGAGATCAACAGTGATTGTAACTATGTTACATTCTCACTGCTCAAGCCGATACTCAACAAATACCAACTTCAACAATTCTCATCCATCACGTTTGTGAATATGGATGATGTGATCAGACAAGTCTCTTCCACACGACTCAAAGAGTTGTATGGTGTCCAAAGCCTTCCAGCCTTGGTATTATTGGATACCTCCACCTCAACAGTCATCAGTGTGTTGGAATACTACAAGTCATCCCCACTCACACAAGATATGATTGAAGAATGGTTAATTACCCATCAATTACTTCGATAAATGTTCAATCAAAGTGGCCACAAAGTGGGCACTTTTTTGACTAGCCAAAACAAGAAACTCATCAAAAGAGACATGATTATCATGATCAAAAACCAAGTCTGAAATAGAGCGTGCAATTACCCATGGCACATGATACAAACTTGCCACATGGGCAATGGCAGTGGATTCCATGTCGGTTGCTAACACACCCTTAAAACGCTCAACCATCACCTTGAAAACATCCTTTGATGAGACGAATTGATCACCACATACCAGCGAGCCAACATGAATGTCTTCAAAACCTAATTTGATTTTGCTTAAAAGATCTTCATTGGCTTTAAACACATACCAGCCTTTTTCAAAGCTGATTTCATGACCAAATGCACTGACATCAAAATCATGGTAGGCACATTGATTCGCAACCACAATATCCCCAACCTTTAAATTAGGATTCAATCCCCCTGCAGATCCAATGTTAATAATTAAATCAGGACGAAAATTGATAATTAAAGCTGAAGTGATGGCTGCAGCACTCACTTTACCAATCCCACTTAAACCGAGCAGGATGTCTTGTTTTTGATAAGTTGCTTTATAAAAAGTAAATGGGGACTCAGAAAATGGAGTTACATTCTCACACAGTGCTAAAAACGCATCTGCCTCTTGTTGCATCGCTGCTATAATTCCAATCATACTCTCCTCCTCGCATGGATCATCCATTTTTCACAGGGATGAAATCCTTCAATCCAATCATCTCCCACAACAGTTAACTCCCATTCATGTTCACTGAATACTTCCTTTAAATCACTTTCATCAAAAAGAGTCTGTGTTATTGTTTCTAAAGTCGGATAATCATTCTCATACCATATAAAGGTATGAACTAAATGATGATCTTCTTTTTGTAGCATGTACTCATAATCAATTCCTGCTAACACACCACTTTCACTGTAGCCTTCTTCATCCATGCGTTGTGGATGATGGACATCAAAACTAAAGGCTCCACCAATCTCAAGATGATGGTACACTTGATGCACCACTTGTTTCAGTTGATCAAGAGAGGTACAGAAATTAAGCACATCATTCATTGCAATGATGCGATGAAATGTGTGAGGAAAGTGTAAGGTTGCCATATCCATCACATGGTAGGAAACATTGTCTTCATTTGTCATGGATTTTGCTTTATCAATCATGGTTTGAGAAACATCAATTCCTATAATGGAATCAACATAAGGAGCACATAAGCGAGTAAATTCTCCATTCCCACATCCACAATCCAATACAGTACCTGCTAGAGGGACATGTTTAATAAAGGTGAATAGATCCTCACTGCTACCTGAATCACTCATCCACGTTTCATAAACGCGTTCTAGGACGCTGTTTTCTTTAAATACGCGGCCCATAACTTCTCCAATTGATAATGATTGCGTTCTGCTGGATCAAACACATGAACCACCACATCACCACAATCCACACTCACCCATGTTGATGAGGAATCACCAGATATGCGGATGAATGGAGCAACTTCTTTTAATTTTTCATCAAGTGCATTTACAATTGCCCATATTTGACGTTGTGAGGAAGCACTTGCTAGCACAAAAGCATCCACTAAGGCGTGTGTGCCTTTAAAATCGATGATTTGGATGTTATCGGCTTTTTTATCTTCAAGACATTGTAGTACTAATTCAATCATTAATGAATCCTTTCATAATGCTCATTTGAGCTAAACGTAAATCTTTCTTCGCGAGCGAGGTATGATCCACAAGCCATTGTGGACGTTGTGGTTCAATCTTATCCGCAACATATAAGCATTGGCTTAGTTTGGATGTTGATGTTCCCTCTGTATGATGAAAGATGGCTTTGTGTATTTTTTTATCATAAATGCCAAAGCGTTGCTTAGCAAGGATTGCCCCCACAACCGCATGCTTAGCATATTCAGGATATGCTTTATTTCGATAAGGAGAGGCTTGTATCCACATATCTAAATCTGCTTCACTCATGCCTTTGGCGACATCATGGAGGTAGGCACAACACTTCACTTGTATTTCATTCAAGTGATGAATTTTTGCTAAAGTTATCGCAGTATCCTTAACACGTAGCACATGTTTCCATCGCTTTTGACTCAAGTGTGTGCCTAAACAACTTTCTAAATAAATCTCTTTTTCTATCATCACCCTTAACACTCGTTTTGGAATATAGGTTAACTCATGATGATCTCTAAAGGCGGTAGAAGAAGCAGGATGTTCAAAGTGAATCCATTCTTTTGCCCACGAGTAAGGTTGATGATGAGTTCGTGATAATCCAATGAATGGTATTAAAGCTTTGAGTTGTTCACTTTCATACCACTGGTCAAATTGCTCAAACTGATCTTCACCCATCATCCATACAAAGGTGTATTGAGGGTATTTTTTCATCAAAGCCTTAACGGTATGAATGGTTTTGGAAGGTTGAGGTAAGGTTTGTTCAATGGTACAAACTTTGAGTTTACGATACGGTTGAATCATGGCTTTAATTAAAGCAACGCGATCTTCAAATGAGGCTTCATTGCTTGTTTTTAAAGGAGATACTTGATTAGGGATAAACCATACTTCATTCACATTGCTTTTTTGAAGCACAGTTAAAGCCATCTGAAGATGCCCTTCATGAACTGGATTAAAACTACCTCCAAACAAAGCAATCATCATGGAAGCTTAATCTTCTTTTCACTGCTTTGTTTGTAGAGAACAACCACACGTCCAATGATTTGAATGACATCAGATTTAGTATGTCTTGCACATTCGATGGCCACTTCGTTGACACTATGTGGGCATGTTTTTAAGATTGAACATTTGATGAGCTCATGAGCTTTTAATGAGACTTCAATGGATTCATACAATTTTTCACTGAGACCTTCTTTTCCTATAAGTACTAACGGAGAAAGATCATGAGCCATTGATTTTAAGAATTTTTTTTGTTTTTGATTTACCAGCATAAGGCATCCTTTGTTTGTTTTTGTTGTAATGAGTCTAACGTATGAACGGTGAATGTTGCGCCTTCTCCCACCAAATGCATCCACCCCACATGGGTGATTTGAACATCCACACTTCCTGTGTAGGTTTCACTTTGAGAAAAGGGGTTGGATTGTAACACTTGAAGGTTACGTTTGGATGAGGTTAATGTATCACTCATGTATAAGGTGCAACTTGAAGGTTGTGTAATTTGACATTCCACCCAAAATGCATCTTCAACGACAATCACACATGAGCGTTTTAATGCATAGGTAATCGGTTTAATCAGCCCATTGATTTGGATTTTCTCAACTAAATCTTTGCTCAGTGTATCGTAAGGATGTTCACTGACATCAAAGCCTGGATAATCAATGAGAGTCCATTCACCTAATGTGCGTCGTATGGGAGCTTGTGTAGTGTGGGCAAAGGGTGATGTTAATAAGGATGATTCCCCTAATAGTGCATTCACACAACTGCTTTTGCCCACATTCACTAATCCAATGATTGAGAAGAGTTGTTGATTGGACGCTTTCATCGCCGCATGAACATGTTCCAATGTCCATGATAAATGCTTAGAAAAAGGAATGATATAAAGAGGATGAATCCTATGTCTTCGACACAAGGATTGGATTTGTTCAATGCGTGTGTGCCATAAATCCGTTGGATACACATCCATCTTAGTTAGAATCATGATGAAATCCTCTTGTAACCAATGATGATTGATGCGTTGTAAGCTTTCCTCTACAACCATCGCATCCACACACCACAGTACCATGCCTTCATAGGACTGGTTGGTGTGTTTAGGCACCGCCCTTTGAATGGATGAGGTATCCTTGTAGTGTTTGTATCTAAAACACGATTGACAATAGTCTGCTCCTACCTTTGGAGAATATCCTTCTAAGTGAGGATGATCATTTTGGAGTGGATGACCACATCCTTTACATGTGTTGTTCATAATCTTCAATCCATTTCTTTTCGATGCGTCGAATGACACCATTGTACCCCACATCCTTTGATGTCAATGGTTTATGGTAGATGGTATAAAAGTGGTGGAGTTTTCCTCCTAATATGTCTGTTAGCAATTGATCACCAATGACCATCACTTGTTGAGACGTTCTGTGATGCTTTTGGAGTATCTTGCGATAATAAAGACTGATTGGCTTAAATGCCACTTCGTAAAGTTCACAATCAAGGATTTTTGTTAACGTCTTAAAAATTGGATGAGCATTGTTAGAAATGAGTACCACTGTGCCACCTTTTTTTTGATACTCAAGCATCCATGAAACACCTTCTTCATTAATGGTGTGTGAGGTCTTGAAGATCAAAGTATTATCACAATCCACCAACGCCAAAGGAAACCTTCCAACAAGTGTATCAACAGGAAGTTCACTGAATGAAGCAATAATGCAATCTGGTTTGAGTATGGACTTAAACATAGTCACATTATACCAAAACTCTTCTATCATGAGTGAAAATGTTGTATCATAGTTTCATTGTCTTTGAGAATATGATATAAAAATACGGGGTAACGTTATGAACACTAAAGTACTATTAATCAATGTTGAAGTGGTTACCACTTCCTACATTCATGATTTTAAACACTATCATTTACAATTAGCCAACCAACAGTTTCCTGTGGTTGACGATTTTTTTGAGAGTGCTATCTCAGCCGCTTATGATCAAAAAGAGAAAACCAATTATCGCTATCCACGCTTTGATTTGTTTTCAAGCGAGGTTAAAGCCTTGTTTGATCATGTGAATCCTACCATTAATTCAAACAATGAGCGCTTAGCAACCTTGGTTGCATTGGCAAAAAAGTTTGACTATAAGATAGCTTTCATCTTTGATCAAGGCAAGAAGCAAGGTCAACATCTTGAACCATTACTTTTAGAGTGGGTTCATGATGCGATTGTCTTGTTTGGTGATCAAAGTTTCTTAGGAAAACCAGAACCCAACTTGTATGTTCGAGCCATCAAACACTTTAACGCCAATGCTAATCATGCAATTGTTATAGATAGCACTCGCAATGGAATCCTCGCTGCCCATCTTGCAGATGCACGAAGCATCTATGTTGATCATGGTTTAGGCAT
>CAYSNT010000027.1:0-9661 GCA_964432505.1 uncultured Erysipelothrix sp. | reverse complement strand
AAAAGACAAAAGCCATCATTCAATCCATGACTAAGGAAGAACGTGCAAATCCTTCACTTCTAAAACAACCACGTAAAGAGCGTATCGCAAAAGGATCAGGGCAACCACTGCTTGTGGTTAATCAAACCATCATGCAACTTGAGCAAACAAAAGAGCAAATGAAACAAGTACTCAAGATGCAAGGAGGAATGCCTTCTTCATTAAGTGCAGGATCAAACACAAAGAGAAATCCTAACAAACGCAAAAATAAACGTTAGTGTTAAGTAAAAATGCTTGACACATCAATGTGCATTTGTTATGATTTGTCAGGAAATTAGGAGGTCAAATCAATGGCTGTAAAATTAAGATTAAAACGTATGGGTGCTAAAAAAGATCCTTTCTATCGTATTGTTGCTGCTGATTCACGTGCTCCACGTGATGGTCGTTTCATTGAAGTCGTAGGATACTACAACCCAACTGCACAACCAGCGGAGTTAAAAGTGAACGATGAAGTTGCATTAAAATGGTTATCTAATGGTGCGCAACCTTCAGATACTGTTCGTGATTTACTATCACAAGCTGGTGTCATGAAGAAATTCCACGAGTCAAAATTAGGTAAATAAACATGACAAATCTAGAGCAAGCCTTAATGGATTTAGTCACACCATTAGTCGAAGATAAGCAAGCTTTATCAATTAAAAGTCTTCCTACTCTCGATGAAAATGAAGTTATTTTAATGGTGTATGCAAAAAGTGAAGATATTGCTCGTCTTATTGGTCGTCAAGGATCTATGGCAACCGCACTTCGTCAAGTGATGTCCATTCCCGCCCGCTTAGAAGACAAGAAAATTGTTATTAAATTTGAGGATTATTAAGAGGATGATGTTCATCCTCTTCACTTTTATATGAAACAAAAACGAGTAAAAATTGGACAAATTGTACGACCTTTCAAAGTCAAAGGTGAACTTAAAGTAAAATGCTTTACTGATATCCCCCATGAAAGGTTTCAAGTAGGTAAGACACTGATTCTTAAGGCCAATCAAGGCGATTTTGAGACAAAAGTGCTTACTTTTCGCATGCATCAAGATCATGCATTAATCAGTGTGGAAGGCATCAACGATCGAACACAAGCAGAGCAATATCGTTTCGTTATCATTGAGCAAATAGTGGAAGTTGATTCTAATAGAATCACACTCAGTGATTTAGAAGGCTGTGAGATTATTAATTACAATGAATCCATTGGAATAGTATCATCAGCCTTGTCTTATCCAGCACAAACCATTTTACGTGTAAAACTGCACAATCAAAAAGAGATCATGATTCCATATGTGGATCAGTTTGTTAAGAATGTTGATCTTGCAAATTCTAAAATATTTGTTGAACTGATTGAGGGATTCTTATGAAAATCACAGTTTTAACATTGTTTCCTGAACTCTTTGAGCCTTATGTCACAACATCAATCATAAAAAAGGCTATGCTACAATCTTATGTAAACATTGAATGCATTAACATTCGTGATTTTACATTAGACAAGCATCAACGTGTTGATGATACCCCATTTGGTGGAGGAGCAGGTTTAGTGATGAAAGCACAACCCATCATGGATGCTATAGATCATGTGAGAACACCAGATTCGCATGTGATTTATTTAACCCCAGTTGCTTCTACTTATACACAAGCTAAAGCGAAAGAACTTGCTACTTATCAACATCTTATTCTTTTGTGTGGTCACTATGAAGGTGTTGATGAGAGAGTGTTAAGTATGGTGGATGATGTTATCAGTATAGGAGACTATATCTTAACAGGGGGAGAAGTTGCAGCGATGGTAGTGATGGATTCCATCATTCGCTTGATCCCAGGAGTAATCTCATCAGAAAGCATCGTTAGTGAATCCTTTGAAGAACATTTACTTGAATATCCTCAGTATACACGTCCTGAAGAAGTTCGAGGAATGAAGGTTCCTTCTGTCTTGTTAAGTGGACATCATGCAAACATTGAGCAATATCGAAAAGAACAATCATTGTTAAAAACAATGAAGTATCGTCCCGATTTGCTTTTAAAAGCTAAGTTAAGTGAAAAAGATAGAAAATTCATTCAAAAGCATGTAAATAAGGTTGAAAAATAAGACATTATAGTGTATTCTATAAAGGCCTATGGCCCTCAGGTTCCGCTGTCTTTGAACAAGAACCATGTTGAAGAAAAGGAGTGTGAACTATGAATAGCAAATTGCTTCAAGTTGTGACAGCATCACAATTACGCACAGATTTGCCTGATTTTCGTCCAGGAACAACAGTTCGTGTGAACGTATTAATCAAAGAAGGTGAAAAAAGTCGTATCCAAGCGTTCGAAGGGTTAGTCATTCAACGCACGGGTAGTGGAGTGGCAGAATCGTTTACCGTTCGTAAGATTTCCAATGGAGTTGGTGTAGAAAGAACTTTCCCTCTACACTCACCTGTCATCGAAAGCATTACAGTGCTTCGAGTTGGTAAAGTACGTCGTAGTAAATTGTTCTATTTACGTAAACTATCTGGTAAAGCAGCACGTTTAAAAGAGATTCGATAAAAAAGAACGCCACTAGGCGTTTCTTTTATATATAATGGTACTATGAACAAAAAACTTGATTCTATACTTAATGAACTTATCGATTTACTTAAATCAGCACTGATTAGCATCATCGTGGTGGTTATTTTAACCAACTTCGTTTTTAAACCTATTGAAGTTTATGGCCCAAGTTCACTTCCAACGATTCGTGAAGGTGAGATTGGTTTAAGTTCAATTATTACCTTACGATTTAGAGAAGTTCGTCGTTTTGAATTTGTTATCTTTCCACAAAAGGATGAGCTAGGTCAAATTCGAAAAGATAGTCAAGGAAAATCAATTTTTCTAGTTAAGCGAGTCATTGGTCTTCCTAATGACACCATAGAATTTCGAAATGATCAACTGATTGTGAATGGATTAGTTGTTGAAGAACCATTTTTAGATAATCCTTTAGCTCAACAATACAAAGATAGAGGTCTCTTGTTTACTCAAAATTTTGGACCAATTACCTTAAAAGATGATGAATTATTTGTAGTTGGAGATAATCGGCGTGGAAGTTCAGATTCTCGTGGTGAACTGGGACCAATCAAAGTTAACGATGTTGAATCAGTGGGATTGTTTATCTTATATCCATTTGATGCTTTTGGGGTGGTGAGATAATGTCGAATCATTGGTTTCCAGGACATATGGCTAAAGCTCGTCGTTTGATGAGTGAACATATTTCCAATATAGATTGCATCATTGAAGTCAGAGATGCGCGGTTACCGTTGTCTAGTGCTAATCCAATGCTACAAGAATTAAAAGGATCTAAACCTACTTTGATTCTTTTTTCAAAAAGTGATTTATCTGATGAGAAAATGAATGAATCTTTTAAACAGCATTTTGATCGTATTCAACAACCAAACTTGTTCTTGAATTCTTTACATGTGAGTGCTCGAAATAAAGTGTTAAAAGCACTTGATCAAGCATTAGAACCCAAGCGTTTAAAAGATAAATCTAAGGGAATTCAATTTAGAATGTATAAAATCATGGTAGTTGGTATTCCCAATGTTGGTAAGTCTACACTCATCAATACTCTCGCACGTAAGCGAGTTGTGGATGTGGCAAATAAACCAGGTGTAACTCAATCACTCAAGTGGCTAAACATCGATGATAAATACATGCTTATGGATACTCCAGGTGTCTTATGGCCTAAATTTGAAGATCCAAATACAGGAACTAAGATTGCCTTATGTCATTCTATGAAAGAAGGCGTTGTTAATATTGAAGAAGTGGTAGAGTATGCATTTACATTTATTAAAGAATATTACCCCCACTTACTTAATACCAGTGTAAATGAAGAAGTTAGGGTAATCATTGAAAATGAGATTCAAGCAATTAAGATCAACTCACTATCCCTTACAGATGAGGAAGCATTATTAACACTTTATCGTGATATCAAAGAAGGACGTCTTGGACGTATAACGTATGATAGAATCGAAGATTGATTTTGATTATTGGCACCAAGGATTAGATATCATAGGGATTGATGAAGTTGGACGTGGTCCTATGGCTGGACCTGTGATTGTGGTTGGTGTGGTATTACCTCATTTCACCACTCATCCTTTGATTAAAGATTCAAAGCAATTGAGTGAATCTCAACGTAATGTTGCATACAAATATATCACTTCAGTAGCAAAGCAAATCATAGTAAAAGGTGTTAATGCGCAAAGAATTGATGAACTCAACATTTATCGTGCTACTCAAGAAGCCATGGAATGGATTGCGAATACCTCAAAAGTATTTGCATTGAGTGATGCAATGCCTTTAGTTGCTCCACATGAATCAATCATTAAAGGAGATGTTCATAGCATCAGTATTGCAGCTTCGAGTATTGTTGCCAAAGTGATACGTGATGATTTGATGCTTATGTATGATGAGTTGTATCCACAATATGGGTTTGCCCAACATAAAGGTTATGGAACTGTACATCATAAGGCTATGATGAAACTTCATGGCTTATGTGATATTCATCGTCGATCCTTTACTTTCAAAAAGTAAAGGATTTTTATTTCTTACAACGAATGATGAACTATGATTACATCAAAACACCTAATTCATCTTGCAATCGTTCATCAAGGTCAAACATTAAAAATCAAAAATGCTTTAAATCATTTTCAAGAACCCATTACACTGCTATTTCAGGAAGCCATCACTATATTAGATGAGCATTATCCAGCATCACTTAAGGAATGTTTTCAGCCACCTTTTGTGTTGTTTTATCAAGGTGATTTATCATTATTGAATCATTCATCTTTTAGCATTGTTGGATCTCGTTTACCAAGTGAGTATGCTATTAACATCTTGAATAAAGGGTTTTCATTTATGAACAAAGATAAAGTCATTGTGTCAGGTGGAGCTAAAGGAATAGATGGATTAGCTCATCTTAATTCCTTAAAGAGTGGAATGAAAACCATTTGTGTATGTGCACATGGATTGAATCGAGTGTATCCTAAAGAACATCATCATTTATTTGAAAGCATTAAAGCTCATGGATTAATGCTGAGTGAATATCCACTTAACACACCTCCATTACCTCATCATTTTATTGCTCGAAATCGCATTGTTTGTGCACTTGGAGAGAAACTTTTAGTCATGAGTGGTTCACTTAAGAGCGGTACAATGTGGTCAGTCAATTTCGCACTAGAAATGAACAAAGAGATTGTAACAATACCTCATCCAATTGATGATTCAAGAGGGGAGTTGTGTAATCACTTGATTGAAAATGGCGCAAGTATGTTGACAAATGTGTCTGAATTCGCCACACTATAAAAGATATGAAAGAAAAAAATATGAAAAAATTAGTAATTGTAGAGTCTCCATCAAAATCAACCACCTTGTCTAAGTACCTTGGTCAAGATTATTTTGTGATGTCATCTAAAGGACATGTTCGTGATTTATCAACATTTACAGGAAAAGGTCGAACAGGAATTGACATTGATAAAGGCTTTATTCCTAATTACGTTGTACTTAAAGACAAGAAAGATACCGTTAAATCTTTACAAGAAGCTGCTGCTAAAGCTTCACAAGTTTATCTTGCAACTGACCCGGATAGAGAAGGGGAGGCTATCTCATGGCATTTAGCAGATATTCTTGGTTTGGATTTATCTTCATCTAATCGTGTAACCTTCAATGAAATTACCAAAGATGCTGTTTTATCTGCTATTGATCATCCTCGTGCTGTAGACATGAATTTGGTTAAGTCACAAGAAAACCGTCGTTTTCTAGATCGTATCATTGGATTTCAGTTGTCTTCATTACTTAAACGCAAAATCAGATCACAAAGTGCAGGACGTGTACAATCAGTTGCTTTGAAGTTAATTGTTGATCGTGAAAATGAAATCAATGCTTTTATACCACGTCATTTCTTTAAAATTTCTGCGAAGTTTGAAAAGAATAGAGTGGCTTTTGATGCTGCTCTTGTGAATGAAAAAGGAAAAGAAATTGAATTTGACAATGAACAAGAAGCACTAAACATCTTATCAACACTTTCAAAAACAATGAGTGTTAAAGAACTCAAGACATCAAAGGGTACGAAAAAGAGTAAATTGCCATTAACAACATCCTCCCTTCAACAAGAAATGGCAACAAAATACAATTTTCAAGCTAAGAAAACAATGCGTATTGCACAAAAACTTTATGAAGGAATCAAAGTTAAAGATGAAACCGTAGGTTTAATTACCTATATGAGAACGGATTCAACACGTTTAAGCCCACAATTCATTGAGCAAGCTTTCAACTACATTGAACAAGAATTTGGTAGTGAATACAAAGGATATGTCAAGAAGTCAAAAGCAGATGATTCAATCCAAGATGCTCATGAAGCCATTCGTATGAGTACCATTGCTTATACACCTGAATCCATTAGAAACTACCTTACTAATGATGAGTTTAAAGTATATAACTTCATTTATTATCGTACATTAGCTTCACTCATGGCGAATGCTAAAACACTCACCACTCAAGTTAAGTTAGCATCAAATGATGCTACATTCTTAGCGTCAGGTGTTGTTGTGACATTTGATGGATATTTAAAGATATACCAAGCTTTTGAAAGCAGTAAAGATAAGGCTTTACCACTTCTTAAAGAACAAGAAAGCATTGAAGCTAAAAGTATTGAAAAAACAAATCACTCAACTAAAGGACCAAGCCGTTACACCGAAGCTTCACTCATTAAAGAAATGGAACTTAATGGTATTGGAAGACCATCCACCTACGCTACAATTGTAGAAACCATTGTGACTAGAGGGTATGTTGAAACCGTGGTCAATGAAGAGGGAAGTAAGACGAAAGGATTTAAACCTACTCCTCAAGGTCTATTAACCGACTCAAAATTAAGAGAGCATTTTGATAACTTTATTAATGTCAATTACACAGCGACACTAGAAAAAGAGTTGGATGATATCGCAGAAGGGAAACTGGATCCCTTAACTAATCTTAATCGCTTCTACAAAGAATTCTCAGCTTTGATGAAAAAAGCTGATGAAGAGATGGAAAAGATTGAACCTGAAAAAACGGGTGACTTATGTCCAAAGTGTCAACTTCCACTTGTTTATCGGTACACCAAGACCAATGAACGCTTTGTTGGATGCAGTGGATTTCCAAACTGTGATTATTCAACTTTTGATAAAGAAACAATGGTTGATGAACCGTGTCCAGATTGCGGACATCCTTTAGTGAAAAGAAAAGCTCGTAATGGTAAGACTTTTGTGGGATGTTCTAATTATCCAACATGTACTTACATTAAGAAGCAACCTTTGGTGTTCACTGGTAATATGTGCCCAGAGTGTGGGTCTGCCTTAGTGATGAGAAAATCACGTTACGGGAAGGATTTTGAGGCATGTTCTGCCTTCCCTAAATGTCGCTATATTAACAAAGAAAAGAAATAGGAGGTTGTCTCATGAAACCAGTCATTAATGTGGTTGGTGCTGGCCTAGCTGGTAGTGAAGCTGCATACCAATGTGTTAAGAGGGGTTATCACGTTCGTTTATATGAACGTCGTCCAGTAACTTCTGGTCCTGCTCATGTGACTTCTGATTTTGCAGAATTGGTTTGCTCCAATTCTTTTCGCTCAGATCAAATTAGTAATGCTGTTGGATTATTAAAAGAGGAAATGCGTATTTGTGATTCACTAATAATGAAGATGGCTGACTCTCATCGAGTTGAGGCTGGTAGTGCATTAGCTGTTGATCGTGTTGGATTCTCAAGTGCAATTACAGAATACTTATCTAACCATCCTAATGTTGAAGTAGTTCATGAAGAGTTGAAATCAATACCACAAGGACCTACAATTATTGCCACTGGGCCACTCACTGCGGATGACTTAGCTCATCATATTGCTTTATTTGTGGGTAAAGATTCTTTGTATTTCTATGATGCGATTGCACCAATCATTGAAAAGGATTCAATTGATTTCACAAAGGCCTTTTATAAATCAAGATACGATAAAGGAGAAGCCTCTTATATTAATTGTGGAATGAATGAAGAAGAATACGATCGTTTTTATGATTTGTTGGTGAATGCAGAAAATGTACCACTTAAGGATTTTGAAAAAGAAATCTACTTTGAAGGCTGTATGCCAGTTGAAGAAATGGCACGACGTGGGAAAGAGACATTACTGTTTGGTCCTTTAAAACCTGTGGGTCTAGAATATAACAATCAACGCTTTAAAGCAGTCATTCAACTTAGACAAGATAATGCAGCTGCCTCATTGTACAATGTGGTAGGATTTCAAACTCATTTAAAATGGTCGGATCAAAAAAAGGTTATTCAAAGTATTCCTGGATTAGAAAATGCTAACATTGTACGCTATGGAGTGATGCATCGCAACACATACATTAACTCTCCTACGGTCTTAAACTCATTCTACCAAAGTAAACAACGCGATGATTTGTTCTTTGCGGGTCAAATGACGGGAGTAGAAGGATATGTAGAATCAGCAGCAAGTGGTCTTTTAGCTGCCCTTAATCTTATGAATCAACTAGAATCCAAACCAATGATTGGTGGTCATCGTTTTACCATGATCACTTCAATGGCAGATTATGTGGCTAATGCTGATCCAAAACATTTTGCTCCAATGAATGCAAACTTTGGTTTAGCAGAACGTTCTGAACTTGATAGACCTAAAGAAAGAAATGAAAAATACGCTCAACGTTCACTTGAACTTGTTAGAAAGTTCTATGAATAAATATTTACAATCTTTTGAGCATTATCTTAAAACAAAGCATTCGCAATCAGAAAACACACGACTTGCGTATCTTAAAGATGTGGAAGAGATGATTGATTTTTTAACACAATCAAACATTGAATTATCAAGTGTCAGTGAAGATCAAATGATGAGTTATGTGTCATTTTTGCGTGAGAAGAAATTAAAACCTACTAGCATTGCACGCAAAGTGTCTGCTATGAAGCATTTTTTTCAATATATGATACGACAGCATTGGATGGATTATAATCCAATGTCTCGAATAAGAATTAAACAGAAGAAGACATCAATGGTCACAACTTTAAGTTTTGATCAAGTCATGACTTGCTTAAATCGATGTGATTCATCAAGCATAGGATTAAGAAATCATTGTATTTTTCATTTGTTCTATGCATGCGGATTACGATTAAGTGAGGCTGCAAATCTTACCTTGAATCATATTGATATGAATCAAAACATCATAAGAGTAATAGGGAAAGGGGATAAAGAGCGCATTGTTCCGTTTTATGATGCTTTTAAAGAAGAACTTGTTTATTACATTCAACATGTACGTCCATTATGGATGAAGCACTCACATCAATATTTATTTGTTAATCAAAAAGGAAATCCTTTATCCATGCGCTCAATTCAATCAATCATTGAGAAGATGGGAGAAGTTGCGCAACTTCCATTTCAGTTGCATCCCCATGTTTTGCGGCATACGTTTGCGACACATCTTCTTGAACATGGAGCTGATTTACTTACCGTTTCAAGACTTCTAGGACATGAGAATCTCAGTACTACACAGATATACACGCATGTAAGCTTGGATTATCTTAAAACACAGTACAATGATTATTTCCCTAAGGTTAAGTAAAAGGTTGTTTTTTTAGGTAAAGTATGTTAAATTATTAGATGGCAC
>CAYSNT010000026.1:0-9945 GCA_964432505.1 uncultured Erysipelothrix sp. | reverse complement strand
CCGCAGAGGTGTCCGCATACTTATCACTTTCATAAATGAGTGTTTTAATGCCTGATTGAATGATGGCTTTTGCACATTCATTGCATGGGAATAAGGACACATATATACTGCATCCTTGCAGTGAGGTGGTCGCATTGAGAATCGCATTGAGCTCTGCATGCACCACATACGCATATTTGCTTTGATCATAATCATCATGTTTTTCCCATGGGAAATCATCATCATTGATGCCAGTAGGAAAACCATTGTACCCTAATCCAACCACTTTCTTACTTGGTGAGACGATGCATGCGCCAACTTGTGTGCTTGGATCTTTTGATCGCATAGCACTGAGGTGAGCCATGCCCATAAAATAATCATCCCATGAGATCACGTTACTGCGTTTCATTTTATCCTCCATAAAAGCGCAAAAGCGCTTGTGCTAATGAGCGAACATACCACTGAATGGGTTCAAAAGGAATGGATGATAAGGTGTTGATGACACGTTGATCGGTGGTGATGTAAATCGGAGTTGTGTCCGTGCCTTGAAAGGCAAGAAAACCTAAGGCAAAGAAAAGAAACAACAATGCCAATTGGGCATTTTGACGTAGTCCTAACCATGTCTTTTTGATTGAAATGGATAAACCAACCAAGACCCCTGCTACAAATCCTCCTAAGTGACCTAAAAATGAAACACCAGGTAATAGAGAAATAAACACATTGATGAGTAGAATATTGATGAAATTCATACGGACGGCAGGATTGCGGATGCTACCACTTTCAAAGGCTAATACCACCACCAGTCCTAACAAGCCAAACAAACCAGCACTGGCCCCCACTAGAAGGATATTACCTTGAGCTACAAACACAAAGAGTGAACCACTGATCACACTCAACACAAAAGTTAAAAGCATTTTTAAACTGCCCACTTCTTTTTCAACCAATCGTCCAAGATTAAGCAGAGCAAATCCATTCATGAGTAAGTGCGTGGCACTGATATGAACAAATCCAACCGTAAGTAAGCGATGGATTTCAAAATGTGCCACGATGAAGGTCTTGTAGTAAGCTCCAAAAATGATGGAAGCTGCATAAGGATCATTGATCATGCGTCCGACAATGGTAATGAGCGCAAAGATTGCAATCATGATGACAAGTAAGGAAAAAGTAAGAACGGGTACATTAAAGATGGTTTTAACTTTAACCTTTTTACGTCGCGTTGTCTTCTTAGGTTTACCTATTTGCTCAAAATCTGGCGTGCTCATAAAAGCACTCACAATACCCTTAAACATATCACTTAAGTAAGGATCAACAAACACAGACGTGGCATTGACTTGAACGCATCGTTCATCACTTTCCCCTGTTTGTTGATTCACATGAATATCCAGTAAAGTGGATTGAAGATTAAGGCTTTGCGCAAGACTATCATGGGTAGTTAACACCCTTTGGATTTCAAAATAGCTTTCATCTATGCTTTTTGGTGATAGACGAATGATAGGATGATCGACTTTTTTAGGATTGGTCAACCATATCTCATCGTAAGTTGCACCCATCTTTATTAACTGATATTGATGGTGAAACATGAAATAATGCATCAATTGCAACATTTCCTTGTTCACTGAAATAACACTCATAGCATATCCTTTCTAGCCAACTCCACCATTTCATTGAATTGTGCTGGAATGGCTGCTTCAAAATGCATGGCTTGTTTTGTGACTGGATGAATAAAATCAATGGCTCGCGCATGCAAACATTGTCCAAACGAGGTATCAATGAGTTTGCGTGGGCCATATTTAGGATCATTCACTATCGGAAAACGAATGTAGCTTAAATGAACCCGAATTTGATGGGTTCTTCCTGTTTCTAATCGACATTCAACGAGTGAAAAACGAGGCATGGTTTCCAAGACTTGCACATGGGTCACGGCTTCTTTCGCATTAATGTGGGTGACTGCCATTTTCTGGCGATCTGTTGCGTCTCGTCCAATCGGAGCATCAATCTTGAAAACAACAGGGGTTACTTGGCCATGACATAAAGCAATGTAAGTTCGGTTCATGCTTTTATCAACAAGCTGTGCGGATAATCCTTGGTGAGCCACATCATTTTTAGCCACCACAATACACCCACTGGTGTCTTTATCCAAACGATGGACAATCCCCGGACGAATGACACCTCCTATAGTGGATAAATCTTTGATTTGTGCCATCAAACCTTCCACCATGGTAGGTTCTTTCACACTTTCTGAAGGATGAACCACCAATCCTGATGGTTTATTGATGACCACTAAATGTTCATCTTCATACAACACTTCCAAGTTCATCATGACTGGAACCAGTTCAAGTGAGGTTTCTTTGGTGGTGATGGAAATGACATCGCCACTAGAGACTTGTTTAGATTTAAGAACATCGACATCGTTCACTAAAACATACCCTTCAGAAATGAGGGTTTGGGCATACGATCGTGAGCAATCACTGAGAGCCGCAACCACTTTATCTAAGCGCTCCTTATGATATTCACTTCCTAAGACGACTTCAAGTACGTTTGACATGTGTTATTCCCCTTACTTCATGATAGATAAGCGCAATCACACCAAAGGTTAATGCCATGTCAGCCACATTAAAGATGGGAAAATCATACCCAAAAAAGATCATGTCGATGAAATCAACGACATAGCCTAAGAAAACACGATCAATGAAGTTTCCTAATGTCCCAGCCAACATGAGAACCAAACCTAAACGCTCAAATGAAAAACCATCTGTGAGTTTACGATACCAATTTCCCATGAATACCAAAGCAACAATGGTTACTCCAATCAGCATGGGAACTTGATTTTGAAACAAACCCCATGAAGCTCCAAAATTGCGAGCATGAGTGAAGGCCAATAAGTTAGGAATCAAAGGGATTGAACTTGATAAAGGCATGGTTGCGACAACCAGCCATTTAGTGAGTTGATCTAAGCCAATTAAGGTGATAAAAAGCAGTGCATCTATTTTTTTCATGGGTGTATTATACCATGGAACTTCATCTTTGACATCCCAAAGCACACTTGATACACTATGTTCAATGTTTCACACAAAAACCCAAAAAAAGACTTCCTTTCTTCATCTATTAAGCCTAAGTTGGCCGACTTTTTTAGGGTATCTGTTCTTTGGCATGAGTTATGGCTATTTGATGAATCAAAACGGGATACCGTGGTGGGGAACACTCTTGTTTTCACTGTTGGTGTTTGGAGGATCAATTCAGATGATGGCTTTACCTTGGTTGACTCATCCTCTGCCACTCATTCAAATGACACTGATTGCTTTCTTAGTGAATGCTCGTCATCTGTTTTACAGTTTAAAGCGTCGTCGCTTTCCTTTTGAATCCAAGAGCAGTGAAATCTGGTCTAACTTCACTTTAAGTGATGAAACCTTCACCACCTTAGAAATGAATCCACACCTTGACTCATCATCAATCTTAATCTTATCTACCCTTCACTATTTTTATTGGAGTGGTTCTACACTGCTTGGTCATCTGCTAGGATCACGCCTTAACATTCAACTTCAAGGACTAGAATTCATCTTAACTGCCTTGTTTTTCAGTGCTTTTCTTAATCAAGTGTCGTCATCAAAATCCTCTATTAACGCACTTAGTGGTCTTGTGATCAGTGCTGTGTGCTTCATGATTTTTCCCCTCGTCTATGCCCTAACCTTTTCGTTAATCAGTTTATTAGGATACACCTTCATGGTGATGGTACAAAGATCAACATGAATCAATCTCAATGGATTATCTTCATCATCTTAGTGTTAAGCACCAGTGTTCCTCGCTTACTTCCTTTAATGATGAGTAAAGACACTCTGCTTTCCCCTCTACTGCAACACTTTAACACCATTATGCCAGCCATGCTTTCAGGGCTACTTGTCATGATTGCACTGCCTTCATCCTTCTTTGATCAATGGGCATCACCCGAACTGATGGGACTAGGGTTTATGATTTGTCTTCACTTCATGTTTAAAAAGAACATGCTCACCATGATGGGTGGAACATTGTTAGTGGTCATTTTAAAGACATGGTGGTAAAAAAAAGGCTTTCGCCTTTTTTATTGATTGAGTGCTAATGTCTTCAAATCTTCTTCACTGAAGTGAGTGACAAAGTGTGTTAAGACATCAATGGTCGCCTTCACGTCTTTGTGATGAACTAAGGCATAATGAGAGTGAATGTAACGACTTGGAATGGACATGGTGATCGCAATGACCCCTGTGCCTGATTTATGAATTTCTCCAGAATCGGTTCCACCCGCTGAAAGCATTTCGTATTGAACATCAATGTTTAAGGATTGAGCAATGGACGCCACATGTTGAAGTAAGCCACGATGTGCAAAATGAGAAGCATCCGCAATCTCAAGTGTAACCCCATGACCCATCTTAATGCGTTTATCCCCTTTTGGAATATCGGTTGCGATGGTCACATCAAGGGTGATCGCTACATCAGGTTTCACTAAAGCAGCTGCTGTTTTAGCTCCACGAAGTCCTACTTCTTCTTGAACAGTACCTACTCCTACTACAGTAAGATGAGGTTTAACTTTTTTCAGATTTCTCATCACTTGAGCCATGATGAGCGCTCCAATGCGATCATCCCAAGCTTTTGTCGCAAGCATCGAGCCATCCCCTAATGAGAAAAACTCACTGTGAGGTGTAACCATATCCCCATATTGAACACCCGCATCAAGCGCTTCTTGAAGCGATGAAAAACCACAATCTAAGAATAAGTCTCCCACTTCAATCACTTGTTTGCGAACTTCAGGTTTCATCCCATGAGGTGGTTGTGAACCCACAATCCCCATGATTTTCTTGCCTGAAGCAGTGGTGATGACCAATGGTTTTGAAGGTAAGACATGACCCCACCAACCCCCAACTGGATGCAGTTTTATGTAACCTTGATCATCAATGTGTTTGACTAAAAAGCCAACTTCATCAATATGACCCGCAATCATGATGGTTTTATCACTGTGGCCTTGTTTCTTGAACGCAATGGATCCAAGATGATCATAACTGATCTCATCCACACTGTCTGCGACATATCGTTTTAAGACACGGGAAACTTCTTTTTCATTTCCTGCAATCCCATCAGCTAACGCCACGTCTTGCATCATTTGATAATCTAACGTCTCATTCCAAATATGATGTGCCATGTTTCCTCCTAGTAGTGTTCGTCTTGGCGAACATGATTTTTTTGATGTTTTTTAAGATACGATTCAAACAACATGTCTGAAGTAAAGCCACAGGCTTTTCCTAGAGTTAAGTACTTCTCATACAATGTAAACAATGATGTTTGCGTTAGTTCATCAATGCATTGTGAACTTGCTTGTATGACTTGAAGTGTGAGCTCCGTTAATGAGGTTTCAGTTTCTGTAACTTCAAAGACGGGTTCCATATTCAAATCGATGCATAGGGAATTAAGAAAGTGCATTCCATCCGCAAATTCTTCCAGTAAGATGAAATGTTCTGAAGCTGGTTTAAGACTCCAATACTTAAAACAACGGGTCTCATTCACAAACTCAGACAATTCAACACAGAATGCTAAAAGACGATCACGCTGTGTCAAAGCGCGAGTGGTGTTATGTGTGGAAAAAATTCGATTATCCAACTCACTTTGATAAGGAAGATACATCGATGTGTCAAGTTTCATGGGCTTCTTACTCCTCTTCAAATTGTTCAAATTGATGGGTGTACAACTCGTAATAACGACCTTGTTTCGCAATCAGTTCACTGTGAGTTCCTGATTCCACAATCTGTCCTTTAGAAATGACGCAAATCACATCTGCATTGACAATGGTGGACAAGCGATGTGCTACCACCACTGATGTTTTGTCTTTTAATAATGATTTGATGGCTTCTTGCACCATGGATTCATGGTGTGAATCAATGGAAGCAGTGGCTTCATCCAAGATAATCAGGGAAGGATTTGCACATAATGCACGAGCAAAGCTTAACAATTGCTTCTCACCCACTGACAGTTTAGCTCCACCTTCAAGCACTGGTGTTTCATAGCCTTGGTCCAGTTTCATGATGAAATCATGAGCATGTACCGCTTTCGCAGCCGCCATGATATCTTCCATGGATGCATCAGGACGACCATAAGCAATGTTGCTTGCGATGGTTCCCATGAAAAGATGTGGGGTTTGTAAGACATAGCCTAGGGACGAGCGTAACCATTGAAGCGGTCTATTTTGAATATTGAAACCATCAATGCGAATTTCACCTGATGTCGGTTCATAGAATCGACACAACAAGTTGACAATGGTGGATTTACCTCCTCCACTTTCCCCAACTAACGCTAAGGTTTGACCAGCTTTAATGTGTAGTGAGAAGTCTTTTAAAACAGGTTCACCTTCAATGTAATGGAAACTGACTTTATCAAAGACAATATCACCATGAAGAGGCTCATAAACTTCTCCATCATTATTGTCAATGATGTCTTCTTTCGCATCCAACAAAGACAATACCCGCTCTGCACTGGCTTGTGCCATTTGCATTTCGGCCAAAATTCGAGCAATGTTACGAAGTGGTTCAAAGAAAGCATTCACATATTGAACATACAAGAGCAGCGTTCCTAAGCCTAAGGTTCCAATAAGCACGGCTTGTCCACCCACACTCAGTAATGTTGCACTGGAAATAGAAGCTAAAGCAAAGACAATAGGCATGAATAAGGATGAGAATAATGCCGAGCGAATGGATTTGGTTTTCATATCACTCGCTAACGTTGAAAACTTCTCTTTACGTTGTTTTTCAATGGTGAGAGTTTTAATGCTCTTAATCCCAAAAATCATTTCAGAAAAATCAGCCGTAATCATCGAGTTGATTTTTCTTACTTCACGATAAGCTTTAAGAATTTGCTTTTGAAAGTAGCGAGCAATCACATAAAGAATAGGTACCATGACAAGGACAATGAGTGCTAAATAAGCATTAATGAGCAACATCACCACACTGATCCCCACCATCATCGCTAATCCCCATACCATGTCTAGTAATCCCCAGGACACAATTTCAGATAGACGATTGATGTCTGAGGTTAAGCGAGATAAGATCCAACCTGATGCATGGGTGTCATAATAAGAGAATGAGAGACGTTGCAACTTCTCAAACGCCATTTTCCGCATTGTATAGGCGAAATTCATTTCAATCTTACCTGCTTGTTTAATGAACAAGTACACCATGGTCGTTTGAACCACAATGAGTGTCACATAAAGTAGTGCAAACAAAGGAATGTATTTAATGTAGCGCTGAGCCGTAATGAATTCATCCAGCGCAAAACGATTGAAGAGTGGAAAGATCACATCACCTAAGGCCAATGTCACCATGAAAGAAAATAAAATAAGCACATCTTTTTTAAATGTCCAAAGAATCGTTAAGATCCGCTTCCATAAGCCTTGGTCTAAGGAAGGAAGCGTGGACGTTTCTAATTCATCCATGGTGGACCTCCTCTTGTAAGTTCACCACATGAGCATAATCTTCACAGGTGTTCAATAAGGACTCGTGTGTTCCTTGTGCAAGGACACGACCATCCTTTAAAAAGATAATTTTATCCGCATGTTTAGCGCTCGCAACACGATGCGTAATGATGAGTGTGGTAAGTGGATAATCCACTTGGTCTAACGCTGAGCGCACATGGGCATCCGTTTTAGCATCTAAAGCAGATAAAGAATCATCGAAAATAATCATTGGGGAGCGTAAAATAAGCGCTCTAGCCATCGCAAGACGTTGTTTCTGACCACCTGATAAGGTTACTCCTTTTTCACCAACCACTGTTTCAAGTTTGGCTTCAAAGTTTTGAATCATGGTGTACAAAGACGTTTGATGAAGAATGTGTTCAATCTCTTCTTCACTGACTTCACGATTGGCCACACATAAGTTATTGCGAATGGTATCTGAAAACAAAGTTGGTTCTTGTAAGACAATGGCGCATTGTGCACGTAAAGATTGTTTAGTAATGGTGTTAAGTGGAATGCCATCCATGGTGATTTCACCTTCACTTGGTTCAACCAATCGAGCCATGAGTGAAACAATCGATGATTTACCACTTCCTGTCGCTCCCATAATGGCAACTGTGGAATGGGCAGGGATAGTGAAACTCACATCATCCAACACTTTCTTATGATCATCAGGATAAATCAGGGAAACATGATTAAACATGACCTCCCCAATAATGGTGTGTTCTACCCCTTGAGTGATGTCTTCAATTTCATAGGTTAAAAGTTGAGCACAACGTGTTAATGCCACATCTACTTTTCCCATGTCAGATAAGATACGTCCAACATTTCTAATTGGCCATAGCACCATGGAAACGTAGGAGACAAACACTGTATATTCACCCACACTGAGTTGACCACGTAAGACATAGTTAACACCCACCACAACGACCATCACAATTTGAAGCAAGATGAAGAAATCAGAGAGTCCCCAATACATGCCTAACTGATGAATCAGTTTATAGGTTAAGTCACGATAGGTGGAGTTCTTTAATTCAAATTTATGGATCTCATTGCTTTCTTGATGGAAGGCCTTAACCACACGTACTCCTTGAATGTTCTCTTGAATAGTGGTGGTAAGTTCACTTTCGGCTTCATCACTAGCCTTAAATGCTTTTTGCATGCGCTTAAAAAACACAAAAGCAAAGGTGAATATGATGGGCATGACAAGCATGGATAGCCAAGCTAATGTAGGTTGAATTCCTAAAAGAATGAAGAACGCCATGGTAGCCATAAAGATAGCATACATGAGTTCTGAGAGTTGAGAAGCAAGAAAACGACGAAGTGTATCCACATCTGAAGTGACACGTTGAATCATGTCCCCTGAGTGATGTGAACTCCACTCTTTATGCGATAAGCTGATAACGTGATTGTATAATCCATTACGAAGGGATTCCACGACTTTTTCAGACAACATCGCATTGAATGCTCCTCGCAAAAACATGAATGTTCCAGATAACAACGTCACAATAATCAACAACAATCCTGCTAACCAAAGGTTGTTTCTGAAAGAGTCAACACTGATAAAAACATTAGTGATAAAGATAAAGATGGGATGAGATGGATCATTAAGATTAAGGATTGAATCCACAAAAAAGGAGACATACAATGGAGTTATCAAAGAAAACAAGACAACTAACATTGTAAAGAGCAACAATGCTCCAATCATCCATGCATGCCTTTTAACATGACTTAACAACAGTTTTAATGATGACATAATTTTTAGTCTTTCTACTTCTGTACACGAAGACGTTGCAATGCCCCTTGCGCTAAACTACCTGTCAGTAGTCCGGTAGGGATTGACAACCAAATGAGGGGAGGCATCCAATAGATCATGAATATGGAGGAGTAAATCACAATAATCATCATGATTTGCCCCATATTATGAAATGCAGCCGCTGCAATGGATAACCCAACTAAAGAAAACTTATTAGTTTTATACAATAATGCTACAAGCGTAGTGCTTATTAAAACCCCACTCAATGAAACCCAAAATCCTGTCCCAAATAAGATGCCTCTTAATAGAGAGGCAATCAGTACCCGGGATAAGTTAACCGCAAACATGGTTTCCACACCATACAACATGAGAGCGATTAGGCCAAGAATATTGGCTAAACCTAGTTTAACACCAGGAACAGGAATAGGCAAAACAGGTTCAATCAAATGAAAAACAATGCTCATGGCCATGAGCATAGTGATAATCATCATGTTTTTAACATTGGCTTTACGATTCATTTGACCTCAAAATCTGTGTCACCCTCTTGAGGGGCAACAATGACAATTAAAATATGATTAGGTAGACACGTAATAGGAACCATGGACGAACTCACCCAACCTTGAATCGAACATAAGTTATAGGGTGAGGTTTCTCTTTCCACACGAATTTTTTGATCTTGTACTTCAATGATGACTTCTCCAAGTGTTCCTTGCACAATATAGGTATCATTAATGGACATATCAAT
>CAYSNT010000025.1:5415-10104 GCA_964432505.1 uncultured Erysipelothrix sp. | reverse complement strand
ACCACCTTAGAATCATTACCTAAATAAGGAATACTAATTAAACCTTCAAGTGTTAAAGTGTTATTTTCTACTCGAACCACATTAATGCTAGCTTGAGAAGGCTGTGTAAGTAATGATGAATCATACAAATGAGGAACACGTGCTATTGTATGGTTAATTACACGATAATTAGCTGGTTGAATGAAAACCATGTTGTTGGAGAATGGATACTCTACAAGTGTTCTAGACGGAGTGTTAATGTTTCGATTATCATCGAGTGGTAGGAGTGATGGAGTCATAATCCATCTATCAAGGACACCAGAGGCAATAAACATTCTATCTTGATTACGAGCAGGCACACTATGTAATAATGCACTAGTATTTGCATTTTTATACAAAGGTGTTGGTGTTGTATCGGTAACCATAATCAGTGGGAAGTAGTTGTAATCAATGAAGTTAAGATAACGATCAATTCGATAAGCCCATCCAGCAATTTTTTGACCCCAATATGGATCAGAAGCATATTTAGTATTAAATCCATTATTTTTATTGCCTAATACTTGACCAAAATGACGCCAATCATTAGGATTCATGTATCCTCTTAGGTTAAGTCCAGCATGTTCATAGATTGAAGATTCGATGCTTTCGAACATGTAAGCATCTGATGGATTTGCATCAGCTGCGCCCCACCCAAAAAGATTCTTCTTATTTACAGCCAAGGAACTTAATCCTCGATTGGATTCATGGAGTGCCATAGCATAAACAAGAATGGCATTCATTCCAAGTTGATGCTGTGCATTCACGAAGTGCTGTCCAGTACGATACATCGCACTACCTCGAGCTGTAGATGGGTTTGTAATAGCAACATTTTCTAAGAAAGCATCTAATTGATTTCCAGTAACATTTGAAGTGGATCTAAAAGGAAGATAAGCAAAGTATTGATAATACTCCCCTATTGCTTCACCATTCATAACAGGTTGAGTTAGTGCTAAATCAGAATAGAATCGTATCCCATCATAGCTGTAATATCGACCATTGGCTAACCAATCAGGAGCAGGACCATAGACATACGTTCCTCGTGAATTTCCAGAGAAAAAACTAAAATTCTCATGGAAAATTTCGCGAAGTCCAGCTGAATTGGTACTTACTCGGTACTCATTAGCTCTTGGTCGAATGGTATAGGGTTGTTCTTGATTTTTGTTGTTTAACTGGGTTTCAAGATAAGTTTTACCACCTAACGTAATTGTCCAGTTATTTTCAACATAAATGATTGGAATAATGTCAACAGATGCAATATTCATAAATCCAACAAATCCTGAAACTTCTACTTTTACAACCCCACGTTGACTGAACGATGTATCTCTTGAATAAGCATATTGTGTTGAATCATAGCCTAAAGACCCTTCAATGTTGCCATTGATATCAACATTTACAATGGTTTGAACCGGATTGTATGAAATTGTTTCAATGTATCTTAAGTCATGATAGGCTGGCATATAAGTACTATCAGAGGAAGAAGATAAGGATTGAGCTCTAAAAATATACCCTAGTAAACCATTACCATTACCTTCTCTTAATCGTGCAGGATATGAAGTGATGATAGCGCGAGTTGCTGAAATAATCTTTAGTGGGCTAGGACTTGATTCATGAGTGATGATTAGATCAGGTAATGTAGCCTTCATTTCATTCATTGCATTTTGTGCTTCAGAAAAAGTAGCATAACATCCTAATGCTTCAAATTGGTTATGACCTACAATATTAAGAAGACTGAATTCTGTTGCGGAACAAGCTACATTGGCATGTACAACAATCCCAGTCTGGAAATTAAAGATTAAAAAAATGATGAGGATAAGTTTTTTCATAGGGTAATTATATCAAATTCTACTCCAATGTGCGTTTAGAAAAGACAACCTTGACAATGAATGATATAATTCTTTTATGAAAAATTCGAAAATAATAACATATTCAGTTAAAGAAGAGGTAGGAAACTCCATAACACATGGTGTCATGGCAGTACTTATGCTTATATTTTTACCTTTTGGATCCATACGAGCCTATTTACTTCAAGATGCACGATTAGCATTTGGAGTCAGCACATTCATCATTAGTTTATTCTTGATGTTTTTGATGTCTACTCTATATCACAGTATGGCTTTTGAAACAAAACACAAAACGGTCTTTAAAATCCTGGATCATATTTTTATTTATGTTGCTATAGCAGGTAGTTACACTCCAGTTGCTTTATCAATCATTGGAGGAACATTAGGGTGGGTCATCTTTGCAATTCAATGGACCATGGTCATTATTGGAGTCTTGTATAAATCATTATCACGCAAATCAGTTCCTGCTTTATCACTGCTCATCTACATGGTTATGGGATGGTTGGTTGTGTTAATCTTTCCATACCTATATCGTCAGTCAAATATTGTATTTCTATTGTTAATGGCATTAGGAGGCATTTTATACACCATTGGCGCGTACTTTTATGTACAAAAAACAAAACCATACACTCACGTTGTATGGCATGTCTTTGTTAACTTAGCTTCGATTGCGCATTTTATCGCAATTGTCTTCTTTATTGTTTAAGTCGTTTAGCTCTAAAGTCATAATCAGTCTTAACAATATCAGATAATGAGTATTTTGGAGTCCAATGAAGTAACTCATTGGCTTTCTTTGAAACAGCGATTAATTTCGCTGGATCTCCTTCTCGACGATCTCCCATTTGCACTTCAAAAGGTGCAATTTTTTTGACTTCATCAACGACTTGTTTGACAGAATAACCATGGGATGATCCTAAGTTAAACACTTCATTGCTTTGATGTTTATGGGTATATTCTAATCCTAGTACATGCGCATACGCTAAATCACTGACATGAATGTAATCACGAATACAAGTTCCATCTTCCGTTGGATAATCATCACCAAAAATGGTGACATGAGAGCGTTGTTTTAAAGCTGCCATTACCGTAATAGGTACAATATGGGTTAAGGTTGATTTATCTAATCCCAATCTTAAACTTGGGTGTGCTCCAGCAACATTGAAATATCTAAAGATACATGTGTTCAGTCCATACGCTTTTGCACTGTCTTTAATGACCATTTCTGCTGCAAGTTTACTGTTTCCATAAGGATTAATAGGAAGACATATATCGTTCTCTTCACAAAAACCTGTTGGATGATCTCCATAGGCTGCAGCTGTCGATGAGAAAATTAAAGTTTTGATGTTAGCTCTTCTCATGCTCTGAATCAAACTTATGACTCCGTAGACATTGTTGTAGTAATAATCCAATGGCATAGATACACTTTCATTAACAATCAATTTAGCAGCAAAATGCATGACTGCATCCACAGGTGACTCGTTATTCTCAATTTCAAATACTCGATCCAGTGCAACTTGATCAGTGCAATCAGCTTCATAGAAGCGAGCTTCATCAAAAAGAAACTCTTTACTTCCTGTTGATAAATTATCAATTACAAAGACGTCATGACCTGCTTTAAGTAATTCCAAAACAGTATGAGATCCGATATACCCTGCTCCTCCACAAACACAAATTTTCATTGGATTGTCCCCCTATTTTTTGTTTATGAAATAAATAAATGCACTAGAACCGATCAACAAAACAATTTGAATCAATGGTTGATTAAATTGTGGAATGATAGACCATGTTGATCCAATGATTAAACCTAAAATAACATGATAAATGAATTTTGAATGCTTTTTAAGTAATAATGACATGAGTTTTGACCCTAAAATTAACCCCACAACCATACCAATCAGCACAATAATAAGATGCGGGAAAACAAGTCCACGTATAATGTATGTAAAGATGGCTGTGTAATAACCAATCATCACTAGTAACATAGAACCACTCACACCTGGAATAATCATGGTAATGGTAGATAATGATGAGGCAATTAATAATCCAATTATTTTTCCAACACTTAAAACTTCAACATTAATCTCACCCACTGAGCGATCTTGAAACACAATCATGAGTGTTACTAAAATTGCGGTAATCAATAAACCAAGTAAATTAATAACGTTCTTTTCTTTGATATGACTCAATTTCGCAATCAAAGGAAAACTTCCAAGGATAATTCCTACAAATACGGTGTATGTCAGTTCTGAATAATTTTCCAACAAGAAGCCCATTATTTGAGCGAAGCCCAAAATTCCAGTTACAATTCCTAAAAACAAAATGATAAGAGGAATAAAATAATCCTTAAGTCGTTTAAAGTTTAATGATAACACTTCCACCATCATCTCATATACTCCAAAAACTACAGCCATCGTTCCACCACTTACGCCAGGGATGACATTTGCTACACCAATAAAAAAGCCTGCTAAAAATGTTTTAATTGTTTTCATGAAAAGATTAATCTCCATATATCTTGGAAGGTCACTAAGACAAACAAGGCAAGCATTAAGAATACACTGATACTCATCAAGTTATGCTCGATTTTTTCAGGCAAAGGTTTTTTAATGATCCATTCAATTCCAGTTAAAATGACACGTCCACCGTCTAGTATTGGAAGTGGTAACAAGTTAAACACGGCTATATTAACTGAAAGAATAGCAATTAATGCAAATAAACTACGTGCACCAGCTTGAGCTGATTGAGCTGTGATATTGAAGATTCCTACAGGACCACTGACTTGATTAAGACCAATCCCTCTCACAAGCAGACCTAATGACATGATCACTTGAGT
>CAYSNT010000025.1:0-5315 GCA_964432505.1 uncultured Erysipelothrix sp. | reverse complement strand
TGGAACATACAACGATTGATCAGGTAACACAATTGAAACAATTCGATCTTCTGTGAGTAATCCACTTAATTCTGCTGGTGAATCCTCAACAATACGATCAACGACAGCATCAGGAGGAGTATTAATTCCACCTGAAGACAAAATCAAACCAGTAAAGATCACAAAAGCCAAAATGAAATTAAAAGCTATTCCAGCAAGCATCACTAAAATACGTTTAAATGGATGAATTCCTTTAATGGTTCTATTAAAAGGAATGGAATCATCTATTCCTTGATCGGTTTCTCCTGCCATCGCTACAAATCCACCTAAAGGAATTGCACGAATTGAATATTGCGTCTCTTCTTTTTGCTTAGACCATACAACAGGACCAAATCCTAAAGAAAACTCCTTGCAATACACATTGAATGCTTTTGCAACAATAAGATGTCCTAGTTCATGAACAAAAACAATCAAACCTAATACAAAAATAAAGTAAAGTATAGACATGAATCCTCCTATCGAGTGACTACACGATCATGGTCGCAAGTAATGTATAAAAGAACATGAAATTGAACAATAAACTGTCAATGCGATCAAGCACTCCTCCATGTTCTGGAAAGAGATGACCAAAATCCTTAACCTTGAAATAACGCTTAAATGATGAGAAAGCTAAATCACCCAATTGAGATATTAGAGGCATCAATAGACTCGCAATCACCACTAACTCTAATGGAAAGCGACCAGGAATAACATAAATCGCATAGGCAAATGATACTGCACTTGATACAATCCATCCACCAACTGCACCTTCAATGGTTTTATTAGGAGAGATGCGCGGTGCTAACTTATGTTTCCCAAAAAACATTCCTGTGAAGTAGGCAGCCGTATCTGTCACATATGTAGAAACAGCCACATAAAGAATCGCTAAAGACCCATAAGTATTGACTGTGTTAACTCCTTTAAAAGAAAGTGTTACAATCATTAATAAAGTAAATAAGATGGTTGCATCAACCACTTCAAACCATTCAAAGTACACCGTTAACACAAATAAGAAGAGCAAGATTGAAACCATACCTACCAAAAAGAATCGACTAGTTAACATTGGAAGGACAAGAATGGTCACAATAACGAAAAAATCCATTTCATTTGGCCATTTGTCTTTGAATAAATTGGTGATTTCTAACCCTCCAATAATAGAGAAAACAAAAACAGCAAGTTTAAACCACCATCCACCATAATATAGGATGGGTAGAAATATCCCAACAAGGATTAACCCTGTAATTATTTTCTGTTTCATCACAGACCTCCAAAACGACGATGACGTTTTTCATATTCTCTTATTGTGTTCTCAAAATCATTCTCAGTGAACTCAGGCCAATGAAGTGGACAAAAAACAAGTTCACTGTAAGCTAATTGCCATAAAAGAAAATTAGATAAACGCTTCTCTCCACTTGTTCGAATACACAGATCCACTGCTGGTAAATGAGAAGTATATAGAAATGATTCTAACATTTCTTCATCGATTGGTAAATGAGGGTGGTTTGTGATGAAAGAATTAACAGCCATCACAATCTCCTGTTTAGATCCATAATTGAGTGCTAAGACTAATTTTAATCCTTGATTATCTTTTGTTTTATCAATGATATCTTCACAGATTTTGACTGTAGTAGTTGGTAATTTTTTCCAGTCACCAATGAACTCAATGCAAATATCATTATCAATCAATTCTTTTAAATATTGATTGAGAAATACACGTGGTAAGTCCATGATAAAAGATACTTCACTGTCAGGTCTTTTCCAATTCTCAGTAGAAAAGGCAAACAATGTTAAAACCTTGATCCCTAAATCTTGGGCACGAATCGCGATATTGCGAATGTTAATTGCACCATGGTAGTGACCGTGTGTACGTTCTCTACCTTGTGATTTTGCCCAACGTCCATTACCATCCATGATAACCGCAACATGTTGTGGAAGACTCATAATGCTCCTTTTAAAAGAAACTCACTTTCGTGAGTTTATACTGTCATAATTTCTTTTGTTTTGTCTGCTGCAATAGCGTCAATATGTTTAATTGTTTCATCTGTCAATTTTTGAACTTGATCAAGCGCTTTCTTTTCGACATCTTCGCTTAGCTCATCATCTGCTTTAATATGATCATTGATTTCGCGACGAACATTACGTGCAGCTACCTTAGCATCTTCAGCCAGTTTACTGACTTGTTTTGATAATTCTTTACGTGTTTCTTGGGTTAATGAAGGAACATTCACACGAATCACTAAACCATCATTTTGAGGAGTCAAACCAATGTTGGCATTGAAGATAGCCTTCTCAGTATCTTTTAAAACACTGTTATCAAAAGGTTTAAACACCAACTGTTTTCCTTCCACAACATTAATTTGTCCAAGTTGAGCTAAAGGCGTTGGCATACCATAATAATCAACATGCAATTCTGAAATCAGTGTTGGGTTAGCACGTCCTGTTCTTACTGTTGACAAACTGTGTTGAAAGGCATCTACTGTTTTATTCATTTTATCATGAGCTAAATCAATGTGTTTTTTCATTTTCTATTCTCCCTTTGTAATTCGCGTTCCAATGCTTTCTTGTGATACAGCACGTAAGATGTTTCCATCCACATTCATGTTAAACACAATAACATCAATATCATTGTCCATGCACATGGAAGTAGCAGTAGAATCCATTACAGCTAATCCATTCTTGAGCACGTCCATATAACTTATTATATCGTATTTAGTCGCATCTGCAACCACTTTAGGGTCAGCACTATACACGCCATCTACACCATTTTTTGCCATGAGAATCACATCAGCTTTAATCTCACTTGCTCTTAAGGCTGCTGTAGTATCTGTAGAGAAATATGGGCTACCTGTTCCAGCACCAAAGATAACAACTCGTCCTTTTTCTAGGTGGCGAATAGCACGACGGACAATGAAAGGTTCAGCGACTTTACTCATTTCAATTGCAGTTTGAACACGTGTTTCAACATGATGTTTTTCAAGTGCATTTTGAATGGCAATCGCATTAATCACTGTAGCTAGCATTCCCATATAGTCGGCTTGAATACGGTCAATACCCATACTTTCTGCCACTTTACCACGCAAGAAATTTCCACCACCAACAACAATCGCAACTTGCACACCTTGATTGACAACGTCTTTAATTTGGCGAGCTAAAGAAAAGAGAATATCAGGATCAAGTTGATGCTGTTTTGAGGATAGTGCTTCCCCACTTAACTTCAATAAAACGCGTTTATACATAAGTGCTCCTTCTGTTAAAAATGGACACAAAGTGTCCATTATTTTCCAAATGCTTGATTCATAACCTCTTCAACAAAATTATCTTCTTTCTTCTCAATACCTTCACCCACGCCATAACGAATAAATGAAACAACGGATGCATTGGCTTCTTTTAATACTTGAGCGATTTTTTTGTCTTGATCTTTGAAGAATAATTGATCAACTAAGCACATATCTTGAAGTGATTTAGATAAACGACCTTCAATTATTCCATTAAGAACGTTTTCAGGTTTTGATTTTAAAGCATCATCATTAAGCGCGATTTCACGTTGAATATCACGTTCTTTGCTTACAACATCTTGAGGCATATGATCTCTTGAAATGTATGTTGGAGACATAGAAGCCACTTGCATAGCCATATCTTTAGCCACTTCAGCAGAACCTCCATTTAAAACAACAAGAGCTGAAGTACGTCCACCAACAGTGATTTTTGCATCTGTTTTATGTACATAGCTTCCAAAGAAATCAGCATCAGTTTTAGTTACACGAACAAAACGACGTAATGTGATTTTTTCACCAATGGTTGCAGTTGCATTAAGTAATAATTCTTCTAGAGATGAGCCATTAACAGTGGTTTTTAAAGCTTCTTCAACAGTAGTTGCACCTGAAGTTAAAAGAGTTTTTGTTACAGTACTGAGTAACTCTAAGAATTGAGCATTGCTTGCAACGAAATCTGTTTCAGAGTTAAGTTCAACTAAAACACTTTCGTTACCTTCTACTAAAATATTGGTTAATCCTTCAGCAGCAATACGATCAGCTTTCTTGGCTGCTTTAGAAATTCCTTTTTCACGTAACCAGTCGATTGCAGCATCGATGTTACCTTCAGTAGCTTCTAATGCTTTTTTGCAATCCATCATTCCTGCACCAGTACGTTCACGTAGTTCTTTGACTAAACTTGCACTAATCATTACTCTTTACCTCGCTTGTAGCTTTAACAGCTGGTGTTGCTTCGCTTGATGTAGAAGCAGGTGTTTCACTTCTTTCACGTGGTTTGTAATCACGACGTTCTTTATTATAACCACCATCACGGCTATACGGTTTACGATTTTCTTGACGTTGACGACGCTCTTCCATACGAGCTTTACGACGACGTTCGTTTTCTTCGTTTTGACGTTCTACGTTAGCAACAACTTCTGCCATAGTAATGTCATTGTCAGTATCATCTGTGTAAGCTGTAGTTAAAACTGCACCATCCACGGACTCAAGTAAAGCATCAGCCATAAGTGAAACCATTAAACGAATTGAGCGGATAGCATCATCGTTGGCAGGAATACCGTAGTCTAATAATTCTGGATCGCAGTTAGTGTCCATGAAACCAAATACAGGAATACCCAATTTCTTAGCTTCCATAACAGCGATTGTGTCTTCAGTTGGATCTACAACGAAGATGGCTTGTGGAAGAACTTTCATAAGTTTGATTCCACCTAAGAATGTTTGAAGTCTTAAGACTTCTTTTTGAAGTTGAATTTGTTCTTTTTTAGTGTAAACATTGATGGATCCTGTTTCAATCATCTTTTCAATTTCAACCATACGTCCAATAGACTTTTGGATGGTTTTGAAGTTAGTGAGTAATCCACCTAACCAACGTTGGTTAATGAAGAATGAATTAGAACGTAAAGCTTCTTCAACAACAATGGTTGATGCTTGTTTTTTCGTTCCAACAAATAAAACTTTACCACCATTAGCTCCAATTTCTTTCATCTTATCATAAGCTCTATTAAGATGAGTAAGCGTTTGGTTCAAATCAAGGATATGGGTTCCAGCTCTTGAAGTGTGAATATAAGACTTCATTTTTGGATTCCAACGACGTGTCTGATGTCCAAAATGGGCTCCAGACTCTAATAATTTTCTCATCGATACAACTGACATAAATGTCCTACCTTTCCGTTGTCCCTCCATCGTTTCCAACACTAACAACTCCTAAGAGCACGGGTTAATGAATCCACGATGTGCGATTTAGGCACCGTGTGCCATCTAATAATTTAACATACTTTACCTAAAAAAACAACCTTTTACTTAACC
>CAYSNT010000024.1:0-10401 GCA_964432505.1 uncultured Erysipelothrix sp. | reverse complement strand
ACCATGGTGTTGGAGATTGGTCCTGGTATGGGCAGTTTAACTCAAGTGTTACTTCTAAAAGCGAAGAAAGTGGTGGCGATTGAAATTGATCCACTCATGGTTGAATTATGTGAGCGGCATTTTAAAGATGAACCTCACTTCACGCTCATTCATGATGATGTCTTGAACGTGAACTTTGAAGAACTCTTTAAGGAATATCACTGTCTCAACGACAAATGCATGGTGGTAGCCAACCTTCCTTACTACATTACCACTCCCATTTTATTCAAGCTCATTGAATCCAATGTGTGCTTCAGTGCGATGCATCTTATGGTGCAAAAAGAAGTGGCAGAACGATTTAGTGCGAAAGTTAACACTAAGGAATACAATGCCTTAAGCATCATCATTCAAACCCTCTTTGAGGTTAAGGTGGCTTTAGAAGTATCTCGTCATGTCTTTATCCCTAAACCAGCCGTGGATTCCAGTGTGGTCTCACTTAAACGGAAGTCAATCAGTTATCAAGCTTATAAGCCTTATTTTGACTTTTTGAAGAGTGCGTTTGTTCAAAGAAGAAAGACACTCTATAATAACCTCAAACAGGTCTATGATGGTGAAACCATCAAGAAAGCATTAACTCAAGCACAACTCAGTGAATCCATTCGTGCTGAAGCATGCACACATGAACAGTTGTATGCTTTATTCACTCAACTTAATGTAAAACAGGGGAACATCCATGAATAGAAAAGCCATTATCCTTGCGGCAGGGCAAGGCAAACGTATGAAGTCAGAACATTCCAAAGTCATGCAAACGATTTTGAATGAACCGATGCTTGAACATGTGATCAGAGAATGTGAAGTGGTCAACACTTCCATGATTGAAGTGATTGTAGGGCATCAAAAGGAAGAAATCATGGATTACTTTAAAGATCGTATTCATACGGCAGTGCAAGAGCCACAACTTGGGACAGGACATGCTTTAATGTGTTCCAATCAACTCAAAGATGAAGATGGGCTAGTGCTTATCACTTATGGAGATGTGCCTTGTGTAAGAAGCGAGACCTTTGAGAAAGTCTTTACCTTAGCTGAATCGGCAGATGCCCTTATTGTGAGCGCAAAGCTAGATGATGCGGGATCGTATGGTCGTATCGTAAGAAATGATCACAATCACGTCATTGGGATTGTGGAAGCGAAGGATGCCAATGAAAGCCAACTTATGATTCAGGAGATTAATACAGGAATCATTTGCTTCAATCAAAAGAAATTATTCAAGCATTTGAAAGAACTTCAAAACAATAATGCTCAAAAAGAATACTACTTAACTGATATGATCGAAATCTTTGTCTCACATGGTTATCGCGTGGATGCGATGATCATTGAAGACATGAATGAAGTCATGGGTGTTAATGATCGGGTGCAACTCGCACAAGCCACAAAAGTTATTCAAAAACGCATCAATGAACATTGGATGAATGAAGGGGTCACCCTCATTGATCCTGAGAACACATGGATTGATGCAAAGTCTAAGCTAGCTTCAGATTGTGTCATTGAACCATCAGTGACATTAATCAACGCAACCTTGCATGATCATGTTAAGGTGTTGGGCAATGCATTCATTAAGAATTCAACCATTCATGCTCATACTGTGATTGATCGCTCTCATGTCATTGATTCGACTGTTGGGGCATATACTCAGGTAGGACCGCATGCGCACTTAAGAAATCATTGTGAGATTGGGGAACATTGTCGCATTGGAAATTATGTGGAGATGAAGAACACTCGCTTTGGAGATCATTCAAAATCTGCTCATTTAACCTATCTTGGTGATGCAGTGGTTGGAAAACATGTTAATATAGGATGTGGCGTTGTCACCGTCAATTATGATGGTAAACACAAGCACATTACCACCATTAAAGATGGAGCTTTCATTGGTTCAAACGCCAATTTAGTTGCACCCATTACCATTGGTGAAAATGCCTTAGTTGCAGCTGGTTCAACCCTCACAAAAGATGTGGAAGATCAGGCCATGGGAATTGCTCGTGCACATCAAGTGAATAAACCTGATAAAGGTCAATCATACAAAAACAAATAAGGAGAGCCTTATGATGAAAGATACCATAGTATTCGCATTAACTTCCTCAGTGGATTTAGCCGAAGAGATTTGTGCGTATTTAGGATTAAAACGGGGGCAAATCGCAGTTAAACATTTCGCTGATGGTGAAATCATTGTGGAACCAGAAGAATCTGTACGAGGAAAACGTGTCTTCATTGTCCAGTCAACCTGTTATCCAGTGTCTGAAACCTACATGGAGATTCTCATTGCGCTTGATGCAATGAAACGTGCCAGTGCAGGAGAAATCACTGTCGTTATGCCTTATTATGGTTATGCACGTCAAGATCGTAAAGCTCGTGCTCGTCAACCCATCACATCCAAGCTTATGGCAGACTTGCTCCAAGTAGCAGGGGCCAATCGTGTTGTGACCATTGATTTGCATGCTCCACAAATTCAAGGGTTCTTCAATATACCCATTGATGACTTGTCTGCAGTGTCCATGTTAGGCCAATACTTTAGATCTAAACACTTTAAAGATGAAGTGGTGGTGGTATCACCTGACCATGGTGGGGCAACCCGTGCTCGTCGTATGGCCGATTCCATTCCTGGAAGCACCATTGCGATCATTGATAAACGTCGTACTAAACCCAATGTTGCGGAAGCGATGAACCTCATTGGGGAAGTTGATGGCAAGATTTGTATCATCGTGGATGACATTATTGATACCGGTGGTTCAATCCTTGGTGGTGTGAAGATGCTTTATGAACGAGGAGCAAAAGAAGTGTACTGTGCTGTCTCTCATGGGGTATTATCCAAAGATGCGGTTGCGAGAATTCATGATTCACCTATTAAGGAACTCGTCATTACCAATTCAATTGAACTATCACCTGAGAAACGTAAAGAAGCTAAAATCAAGCAAATCTCAGTAGGCTACATGCTAGCTAAGACCATTGAAGCCATTCATTCTCATAAACCAGTCTCTGAGTTGTACCATATCTTTAACGACTAAAATAAACAATGGAGAAATCCATTGTTTTTTGTTGACAAGAAGAAGAACTAATTGTATTATTGTATTAGTTAATTAATACAGTAGTACAGAAAGGAGCCTTATGGACCAATTTATCAGTGAAAAACCGATTTATGTGCAAATCATGGAACTGATTAAAAAAGATATTGTGTCAGGAAAATTAAAACTCAATGATCCAGTATCCAGTGTACGTGAGTTGGCAATGACGTATCAAGTCAATCCAAACACCGTACAAAGAGCACTCAGTGAATGTGAAAAAGAAGGTTACTTACGCAGTGATCGTACCAGTGGTCGCTATGTGAGTGCTGATGAGACAACTGTGAAACAACTAAAAGAAAGCATGCTTCATGAGTGGGTTTCATCATTTGTTAGACAATGTCAAGATATTGGATTAGAAGAACATCAAGTGTGTGAGCTTATTCATCGCATGTATCAGAAAGAGGGGAACCCAGCATGATTGAAATTCAAGGTTTAAGTAAGTATTATGGAAAGACACGTGCTTTAAGTAACGTGACACTTTCTCTTCAACCAAGCCACATCATTGGTTTATGTGGACCCAATGGATCTGGAAAGACGACACTCATTAAAGTATTAAATGGATTACTCAATGATTATCAAGGGGATGTTCGTATTGATGGTCATGAAGTAGGAGCGCATTCAAAATCGCTTATTTCATATTTACCTGATCAAACTTATCTAGCAGGTTGGATGAATGGTGAGCATGCAATTAAGTTATTCAAAGACATGTATCAAGACTTTGATGAAGCTCGCATGAGAGAGTTGTTGGAGAAATTGAAACTGAATCCAAAACAACCCATGAAGACCATGTCTAAAGGGATGAAAGAAAAGTTTCAGTTAGCGCTTGTGATGTCTCGTAAGGCTATGATTTACATCCTTGATGAACCAATTGGGGGTGTTGACCCAGCAGCGCGTGAACTCATCTTGAATACCATTTTAGAGAACTACAATCCAAACTCCATTTTACTGATCTCCACTCACTTGATCTCAGATATTGAAACCATTTTCGACTCAGTGATCTTCTTAAAAGAAGGAGAAGTGATGCTATATGATGAGGTTGATAATCTTCGTACTACCCATGGTAAATCCGTAGATGAATTATTCAGAGAGGTGTTCAAATGTTAATTAAACTCATTAAACATGATCTTATCGCAACTAAACATGAATTCTTAGGGATTTATTTAGGGTACATCCTACTCAGTGTGATTGCTCCATTTCTTATTTTGAATGGACCAGAATGGTTACAAGTCCTTTCCGTGTTTGCGGTTGGAGGTGTTCTCATTGCGATTATCGTCATTACGTTTCTTGCGATTATTCGTTTGTTTCAAAAACGATTATATTCCAATGAAGGATACTTAACATGGACATTACCTGTATCCAATCGTTTAAACCTTATTTCTAAGATCATTGTGGCTTTGATTTGGAACATCGCAAGCTTTGTGATTGTATGGGTTGGTGTAGCGATTGCAGGATCTATCATGTTGATGCAACTCAATGCTTTCTCACAATTCTTTGAAGTTGTACAGCTGTTAATTGTTGACTCTGGATTCTTGTCTAAAATAGTGCAACTGTTTGTATTGTTTACACCTCAAACCATCGTCTCATCCTTATACTCTGTCATCTTCTTATTGTTTGTGATCACACTGGTGAACACCTCCTTCATTAAGAAAAACCGATTAGCAATTGGGATTGTCTTGTATTTTGGTTTATCTTTAGCCATTAACGCACTGACAACCTCACTGATCATGGTTCCATTGCTTGAACCGATCACGGTTAATCCAGACATGTATTTTGGAACTAACTTCATGGCAGTGGCTGCAGCAATCTTACGTGATTTTGACTACACCATCAATTATGGTGCTGTTTATGCAACCATCGCTCTTGAAACAGCCTACATTCTCTTGATGAGCATTGGTATTCTCTACTTTGTTGAGAAGAAGATGGAAATTGAATAACCACGATTAAAAATGAAAGAGATACCTTGCGGTGTCTCTTTTTTACTCTTGAATGATAATCATGTCTTGAAGATGAATACTGTAGATAAGGGTCTTAAGTCTAGGGGCATAAGGACGCACAGCACGATCATACGAGAGTAGTTGGTGTTCGTAACGTGATTTGAGTTCATCTAAGGTTGAGACATGATCTGTTTTAAAGTCGATGATGATCCATTCATCTTGATGTTTGAGCAGCAAATCAAGATAGTATTGATGAATACCAGTATCGTCTTGAGTGATGAGTGGGTATTCACTGAATTTCTCAACATTATTCCATGGTTGTGAGATAGGATGTTGAAAGAAGGAAATCATACCCTCTTTTTGACTGTTTGATAATTCTTGACTCAAGGATTTCACAACATCAATTGGATTTGAAGAGGAGATCGCCTGTGATAGTATTTCATGGACCAATGAACCAACTTCTTGTGGCTTTAAACGATTTTGTAAATCCAGAGGAGTGAGACTACTTAAAGGTTGTGTAAATTTCGGTTGTAAAGGTAAAGGAGATACATCAATGATTGGTTTCTCTTGAAGTGATAGGATACCACTGCGTGTAGGATCATCAACTTCCACTACTTTGAGAATGTCTTTTGGGAAATACGACTTAAGTCCTGATAGTAACCCATTAATGCCTTTTGACTTTAAAATCATGGAAGTGTTAAGTGAGGAAGGAATGATTGGAACTTCTTTATTCACTCCTACACAAATCATTTCTCTTTCTGCGCGAGTTAAAGCCACATACCACAATCGTAAAGCTTCTTCATAAGCCGCTTTCTTCTCCAAATACAACAATGCTTCTCGTACAATGTTCTTAACCTCAATACCATAATCTTGTTTGATTCTAAGAGTGAATCCATAGTCTGGATTCACAATGACTTGATCTCTTGAAGCATGCACTGAAGTTGATTCATCATTAAAGACATAGACTAAAGGAAACTGTAGACCCTTTGAAGCATGAATGGTCATAACTTTAACCACATCATCACTTAACGCGACATCCATTGCTTCTGCAATCTTCGCTTCTTTTAAATGTTCTAGACTTTGAATGAATGCCGCAAGTCCTCCTTGATGAGAAGATTCAAAATCCACTGCTTTTTGAATGAGGGCATCAATGTTAAGTTTTCCTTGCGAGTCATTACGGTGATAAAAATCATTAAACTTGGCACATTCATGGATTGCTTGTGGAAGTGATGAAGCACATACGGAGTTCCGAAGGTGTTCAAGCGAACTAGCCAATTCTGGATAAAACGATGCTAAATCGTGGGGTAGACCATTGTGGAGTTTCAATTTTGCGACATCCTCTGTGGTTAGCATTGTAAACTGACTTAATAAGACACCACTTAAGTAGAACTCACTTGGAAATAGACAGTAAGTTGCAAGCATAAGAAGTTGAGTAATTGAAGGGTGTTTTAAAAAGCCTTGTGGAGAGTTAATGAAATGAGGGATTCCTTTTTCCTCAAATAGTTTTTTAAGTGTTTCTTTTTGAGCATGGGACTTCACAAGTACACAGATATCTTTAAAAGGAACATTCAAGTTTTGATGACGATCAATGATATCTTTGGTGATAAAACGAGCCTTGATGTGATCGGCTGCATTCTCATAGGATTTCGTCTTAAACTCTTCACTGTTTTCAGAAGTATCCTCATCTTCGTCTATTTCCTCGGACTCGGAGTCAAAAGATGCATCCTCCTCTTCTTGAATTGCTTTGTTTACTTTGATGTAAGTCACGGGAGTTATGATTTCTTTTTGAGCCTCTTTACCCACACTCACATGATCATCTTCAAGGTAAACATCACTAAAACCTTCTACGTTCATCAGTATATTGAAAAGAAGGTTATTAAACTTAACAATGGGTTCACTCGATCTGAAGTTATGAGGTAAAGTGAAATTAGTGGAAGTTTCATTCTTAATCATGGAGCGCATGAGTTGTGGCTTAGCTCCTCTGAATCGATAGATGGATTGCTTGACATCACCTACTCTAAAGACGTTTTTGCCATTGGAGATTAAAGTGATGATTTCATTTTGAACATCATTGGTGTCTTGAAATTCGTCCACTAAAATGTCACTGAATCGTGATTGATAGAACGCCGGGATATCATAATCTGGATGAGTTAAGATGAGATAAGCCAATCGCTCCATATCATCAAATTCAATCACTTTAAGAGCTTGTTTCTTCTCTTGCATTAAATCAGTTAATTCTTTAACACATCCTATCAACAATTCGATATGAGGAAGAAGGCTTAACACATCATGAACATGATCTTGAATATCATTAAAGGATTGTACAAGGTTTTGAATTGATTTCTGAAGTGCAGATTTTGCCTCCTTATAGGATTCATGCTGACTGATTCTTGGAATTCCTCTTACCCAAGATGGACGATGCAAGTACTTAATCACATTTTGGAACTGTCCTTGACTAAGCATTGAATGCAGGGACTGTAATGAACTATAAAGTTCTCTAACACCATCCATAGGTGTGTCAGTAGTGGATCCTAAAACAAGGACTTGATTACACCACTCAATTGCTTCATTGAGTTGATTCGTGAGTGATTCACATAAGATGGGTTCAATGATTGATAAAGGATCTGAATGAAGTTGTAACGTTTTTTCGTCAAAAGCTTCTGGTTGAAGCTGTAAACGACGAACTTTATAAATCTCTTGAATGATTCTTTTAAACTCAGTGAAATCAAAAGATGAGGTTGAAATTAAAGATTGAGTCGATTGAAATGCTTGTGGATGTTGAAGAATGGCGTTGTGAATGACAATATCACTGCATTCATCAAATAATCGTTGACTTGTACCATCATCCAGGACGTTTCGACTCATTTCAGGATCAAGATTCAAAACATAGGAAAAATCTTTGATGAGAGATAATGCGAAGCTATGAATGGTCGAAATCATCGCAGTATCAATCAAGGATAGTTGTTCTTTAATAAATGCTTTTAATTGATCATCGTGACTCTCTTTATATGCATTGGTAAGTTGAATCTTCAAACGGTCTTTCATTTCATGTGCGGCTGCTTCAGAGAATGTCAAAGCGCAAATTTGATTCACACTAATGCGATCATTCAGAATACGTGTCATTAAGCGTTTGATTAATAAAGTGGTCTTGCCTGCTCCAGCTGAAGCACAGACTAAAATGTTAGTTCCCTTCAGATGAGCGATTTGATGGGTTAAAGCTTCGATACTCATTCGTCCCCCTCCTTTTCAACTTCTTGTTTCTTTAAAACAACATCACCTTCATATAGGGGTGGTTTCTTCGGGAATGTTTTTGAGAAATGACAGATGGTTTGATACTCACAATACTGACATACGATGGATTCTGCGGGATTCTTATCAATCTTTCCTTCTTTTAGTTGATGAATGAAAGTTGAAAAGATGACATCAAGAGCTTCTTGAACTCCTTTTTCAATATACAAGTAGTTGGATTTAGGAGTGAAATCTTTTTTGAAATTATAGCGATTTTGATCACCAAAGTAATGGGATGCGGTTTCACTGTTGATGTATACACCATTGAGTTTAGCCTTACTTAGAAAAAGCTCTCGATGGTTAATCGGATTCACTTCAAATTTGGGGTTGATGCTTCTAAAGTTAAAGTTATATTGTGGCTTTGCGTTAATTAATGAGTTCTTGAGATTGTAGTAATGAACTCCAGTAGGTTTAAGTCCTGTTTGTTTTGAGTAAAGAAGTTGATAGGTAAACAATTGAATTTGACGTCCAGTGAGAAACTTCTCTTTCTTAATGGCTTTCGCAGAGGATTTGTAGTCAATGATTCTAAATGAGTGATCATGATGATCAATACGGTCAATGAAGCCATTGAATAAGAATGTTGAATCATTCAGTTCCATCCTTTCATGAAGTTCAACTTCACTCTTGTAAGGTTTAAAATGAGTCATTTCCTCAATATGTTTAAAACGTTGTATTGTGAGTAACAGTTGCTGTGTCAGTAGTTTAAAGATGAGGTCTAGCGTGTGAGTATGATAAGGGAATAAATGAGCAGTATCAAATCGATAATCCACAAGTGTGCTCATAATGAAATCTTCATCCAGTTTCGGCATGTGTAATTCAACCCATTGTTCTAAAACAAAGTGCATCATTGTTCCCATATGAGCAACACTTATTCCTCCATCAATGACCTTAGATAATCTAAGGCCTCGATTAAAGAAGTATTGATAGGAACAATTGAAGAATTGTTCCACTGAGGAAACCGAACCTTTAATCACATTGTTTTTAAAAAACAAAGAAGTAGCAGTTAGGGAAGATAATCCTAATGCCTTGTTCAATGGATGGGAAACATGTCTAGCAACTGACCAAGCAATCACATCCACAGCATTAACCCGATCCTTTAAATCAATAGCAACTTCCATTGGTTTCCCTTCCATGGAGGCACTTGGATAGGACAGATAAGTATGGAAGGCTTGAGTAAAAAGATGTTCTTCATAAGCAACTAAAGCTAAGTTTCGTTCACTTAAACTTGGATATGTATTAACTTTAACCAAGTAAGACTCATCAACTAAACCACTGATTTTTTGGGTTGGAGGATAATGTTTTGCACTTGCTCCCATAATGATTAATTGATCACATTCTCCTACAAACACTTGAGACAAATCATGAATCATTACATTGGATGCAGATTGATTGGGAGTAAATGAGAGTAACTTAAGTTGATGGATAAGTAAGTTTAGTTTTTGTTCATGGTCTAAAGATGACTTTAATACGGTTTCACAAATGGGTTTAATTTGTCTGAGGGCGTAATGTTGATCGACACTGAGATCATCTCTAGAAATCAAAAAGAGATACACATCTTCAATCCATGTCGTTATGGACCAGGAGGATAAAACGCTAATGATATGATGACGTGACAATTCTGCTTCTATTTCAAGTGAAACTAAATTATGGATATCACGTGTAAATAAGTCGCTTTTTAATGTTAAGGATTGAACATGATTAAAAGGAGAAAACAAAGCTTCAAAAGGAATATTGAAGGTTTCAATGTATTTGAGTAGTGAAGGAGTGTTAGGATGTGGAATCAAGTTATGTTTACACATCTTAATAAAGTGATCTAAATTTGGGGTGACATGATAGTCGCATGCACTGATGAATGAGGAAACAATAGGGGAAGAAGATGCAATGGATGATTTGGATGGAATGTTCAGTAAGTTGAGGGCATGAGTTAATAATGAGATATCTGAAGGATTAGCACAAAGAATGCTTGTTGTAAGCATTGGATTTTTAACAATGTGTTGTGCGATGCCATGAGCTTCCAATGCAGGGTTTAAAGCATGACGAATATGCTTCTCACTCTCTATAACTTTAATTGGATACTCTTTAGC
>CAYSNT010000023.1:0-10419 GCA_964432505.1 uncultured Erysipelothrix sp. | reverse complement strand
ATTCTTTATTCAAATCAGAGTACTTTACAACACTTCAATTTGAATCAATGAGCATTGACATCATAGGAGGATTTGCTTATCTTCATGATCAAGGACTATACAAAGCCTACTTTGATGACATGAGTATTGTCAGTGAGTTCATTATCGATGATTCCAGTATTCCCCTCATGTCGTTAGAAGAATGGTATGTTTTATACAGTATTATGGGTCGACAAAAACAATGCGAACTCATTGAACACCATTGGTTTATTAATGGCATTAATCATCCCAGATTACTTCAAAGGCAATTGACATGTTCTCTAGATCATCATTCTCGCTCTCGTTTAATTTCTTACCTTGACAAAAACAATACCAATTTATAGGTACTGTTCATTTTAAATTGTCCTGATTAAGCCTAACATAATTACACCAAGCAAGAAAATGATTGAATACTTCCATCCCATCTTAATAAAATGAAATGGTTTTAATCTTCCAGCATTTAAAGCTACTAAGTGTGTTTGATACCCCAATACATTCATGAATGATGCACTCGCAAGTATGGTAATCATGAGGACAATAACCCTAAAGTCTAATTCTATGATTTCATTAATCATGGATGCTAGACTTAGCATCATCATAGCGGCAACCCCATTATTAAGTAATTCTGTAAACACCAATGTTAACACAGCTATCGAAATGATAAATGCAGGATGTGGAATATTGAGTAAGAATGAAGCTAAATAAGTATTTAGTTCATCATTAATAACAGGAGTTTGAAATACTTGGGCAAGCACTAAACCTGAATACAACGCTAACATCAGTTTGGGTTGCATTTCGTGAGTTAAAGCTCTAAATGAAATATCTTGATTGACTAAACTGAATAAGACTAAGAGTGGCATTGAAGCAATGTATGGAACCCATTGGAATATACCCAAAACGATAGCCAAAACAAAGAGTATGGAAACAATCGTATTTCTAAATGTTATTGAATCACTTACGCTATGGCGAGAAACTTGTTGAAAGGCTGGATGTCTTAAGTCATTTTGAGCTGGCATAACAATTAACACCATATCTCTTGTCTTTAGAATGACATCTTTATAGGATGTTATCAAAGGTTTCCCCCGACGTATGATTCCAATAATAACACCTTCCAGTTTATCTTTAAGCTTAAGATCTTTAATGCTATGGTGAAAATCATGAATAACCATTGCTTCAACTAAATGAACTTTTTCATAAGATGTTTTTATTTCAATAAGATCTAGTCCTTTGTACTGAGTTAAATGATGAAACACTGCAATATCACCACCAAAATAAAGTTGATCATGAGCTTGGAGGACAGTAAATTCATTGAGTGGAAAAACTGTTTTTCCACCTCTAATGATGAGCGTAACATACGCTTGATTCAAATGATGAATACTTGCTTCTTTAAGAGTTAGCCCAATCAAGTCAGAATCTTGATTGATCTCAAAACCAATGAGATGATCAGAGAGTTGGGCATAGGTTTCAACATTAGAATCACTTGATTGACTTACATCCTTCAATAAAACAACAGTAGATACTATGGTTAAAGGAAAAGCAAATAGTCCTGTTTCAAAAAAACCTAATGCAGGATAAGCATGTTCTAGTAGCCATGCATTGACAAGCAAATTGGTGCTTGTTCCAATAAGTGTTAACATACCCCCAAAAATACTTGCATAGGATAACGCAATCCACCAGCGTTGATGAGATGACTTTACTTTTTCGTGAATCATGGGAAGCAAAATCATTACAAGAGGAATATTATTGATGACCATGGATAAACTGATAATGAGCAATAAAATCAGACTTGGATGTACACTTGCCACAGCTTTCATCTGAATACGATACAACCATGGTTGTCGTTTAATAACACCACTCATTAAAACTAGAAAGAATATGGTTAGTAAAGAAGGATTAAATAAGATTGATATCCATGAACTAAAAGGAATCCAACCTATCAAGGAAAAGAAAATTGCACTCCCTAAAAGTACATAATGAGGTGCAATGGACTTAACACTCATCCATGTTAGTAAAGTGATAAAAAAAACGAGTAATGCGAGTAAATGCATTGTTTCCCCCTTTACTTCATGTTAGTAGAATCTACTCAATGGATAGAGGTGTCTATTAACCACTGATTTTCAACGCTATTTAAAATATAAAAATAAGGATTATCTGGAAAAGATTTACGATACTGTAACATTTGATGATGCATGTCTCTTAATACCCCGCCTGCTTCATGAACGATGATATCCATAGCAGCAATATCCCATTCTGAAGTTGGTCCATACCGTACATACACATCTGCAAAACCAGCTGCAATGATGCATCCTTTCAATGATGAACCTACACCACTTGTAAAGACAATGTGTTCTTTATGATAATCTAGAAATGTTCTTTCTTGTTCACCAACGTGGGTTCTTGAAACAACGGCTTTAAATCGATTTTTTTGAGTTGAAGTATGAATACGAATAGGTTCTTGATCATGGATTTGCATATATGCTCCATAATCTTTCATAGCATAAAACAAAGTGCGTGACACTGGTGCATAGATTAATCCTAAGATAGGTCTACCATTCTCAACTAATGCTAAATTGACGGTAAACTCACCATTTCTTGCGACAAATTCCTTAGTTCCATCCAGTGGATCACATATAAAAGTCAAAGGTTTTGATAAGTCACTGATGTATTCTGCTTCTTCACTTAGAAAATCGATATGTGGAAAATGAGTTTGACAATAGGCTTTAATAAGTTCATGGGCATTCATATCTGCTTGAGTTAATGGAGTATGATCTTCTTTATAATTCACATCAAACTCGGTCTCATAAACTTCTAAGATAAGCTCACCTGCTGCCATCACACATGTCTTTAATCCTTCATATTCATTTAAGTGCATACAATCACCCTTTCATTCTATTTCAATGTCTATAGTAATCTAGTTTCATGATTCAGTAAGGTCTTCTTTAAATCCAATCCACTCGAAAAGCCACCTAATCCAGTCGAAGACACAACTCGATGACAAGGTATGACAATCAACACGGGATTGTTAGATATTGCTTGTCCAACAGCACGTGATGCCTTAGGATTACCAATCATCACCGCAATCTCACCATAAGTTCTCACTTCGGAGCATGGTATGGATTGAAGTGCTTTGAACACTTGGATTTGAAATGGGGTATGGTTAAAAATAATCGGCCAATCAAAGCGAGTCCGCTGATGTGATTCATATTCTTTCAACTCTTGGATAAATCTTTGATGAGATTCATCAATGTGTAAATCTGCTTCTTCAATTCTATTCAAAGAAATGATGTGTGTATCATCACTGATTAGTTCAAGAGTATAGCCTAAACATGGGAAAGTGCTTTTTTTCATAGGACTATTTTAACACAAAAAAAGGACTCAGTGATGAGTCCTTCTTGGTCTTACTTAAGCCCTTCAATCAATGATGTGATTTGTGTTACGAACTGCTCTTTAGTGATTTCACCTTTCGCAAATAATTCGTATACAGGACCTAATGTTTCCATACCAAATCCTGAAGGCATGTCATTTTGCCACCAAGCATACGCTTTACCAGCTTTGTTGTATTCAAGAACAGCCTTGGATAATGGAGTAGCAGGAACTAAAGTTACAGAGTTGAATGCTGGAACCATGTTTGCTTTATTAACCATGTAGTCATGACCTGCAGCTGTTGAAGCTAAGTCATTGAGGAATTTCTTAGCAGCATCTTGAACTGTAGAATCAACGTTAATTACATAGTAGGATGGAGCACCGATAAAGATGGAATCATTACCTGTTGCTAAAACAGCATGTGGTAAGTAACCCATTTCAAAATCGGAGTTTGAGTATGAAGAATCAGTCCAGTTACCTTGATGTAAGAAAGCCGCTTTACCTTGTGCAAATGCACCTACTTGCTCATCATAACCACCAGTTGTTAAGATAGTTGGGTTTGCATAAGTGAATAATAATTCTACCCAATCAGCTAATTGATTTAAACGATTAGCATCCACTTCACCATTAAGTAATTTAGTGATGATGGAATTATCATTGTATGCTAAACCAGCTGATAAGTAACCATTGAAGTTATGTAAACCAGTAACCCAAGTCATCCCTGCGCCAGCTGCCATAGAAACCACTGTGTGATCAGTTAATCCATTAGCTTCATAGTAAGTTTTAACTTGTTCAAAAGCAACACGGTAAGCTTCTTGAGAAGCAACTTTTAAACTGTCCAGATCAACACCTGCAGCAGTTAAGATTTCAGCATTATACGCCATGCCCCATCCTTCAACTGCAACTGGGAATCCATAAACTTTACCATCAACAACAAATTCTAAACCAGTATCTGCAACCCAAGCTTCGCCAGATAAATCAGCCATCTTGTCTTTGTAGATATTGTAACCACCTAAACCTTCGATAACGAAGATATCAGGTTGTTTGTCTGATTGGAACTCAGCTAAGATTTGGGTACCGTAAGCACAAGTATCACCACCACAAGATTTAACTGTGACCTTGACACCATTGGCTTCTCCCCATGCTTGTGCATAAGTACGTAAGACGCCATCAATTTCCACTTTATTTTGGAAAATGACGAGTTCAGGTTCTGCAGGCGTGCTTGGTGCACACGCAGTCACTGAAAGTGTTACTAGCAATAAAGCTAATAATGCAACTAATTTTTTCAATTTATGTTCCTCCTTTTTCTATAAATTGAATACACTACTCTTAAGGTTAGGAAACCTTAACCATAGTCCAGGTATTGGGGATGAGCTTAATTGTGTCTTGACCTACACGTACACTCATCATTGCTTCACTTTTGAGGGAGAATATCTCGCGCTCGAGGCGAAGGTCAAGCCATTGTCCTTGAATTTGAATGCGTGAGCTTACAAACTCAAAAGTAGTCAATGGTTGTGGATGAAATGAAACATCCTCATTTATCACTAATCCAAACAATCCATACATTACAAGTAAGTAAGAACCACCTATGTTCGCAAGATGAAGTCCATGTTGTGTATGATGACGTGCATTTTTTAAATCGATTTTTAAGATATCTTCAAATGCTTCTTGTCCAAGGGTGTCTTCTCTTAATCGATAAGCTGCAATCCCATAAATGGCTTTGGATAAGCTTGAATCATGGGTTGTGATGTTTAGATAGTAATGAAGTGAGTTCTTAAACAATGTTTTATCATCAAGTGGTAATAATACACATCCTAAGATGGTATCTGCTTGTTTGAGGACTTGATGCTTGTATATGAATAAAGGATGATAATGCAACAACATAGGCCTCTTATCCTTAGGGATAGTCGTTAGATCCAACACTTTCTTGGATAAGAATGTGCTGTCTTGAGCGAGAATATGATGCTGCTTATCAATCACAAAATACATTTGATCAGCTGCCTTCTTTAATGCGTTTAAATCATCTTGTGTATAACCATACTGTTCAAACAGAACATTATATTCAGTCCGTTGAGCAAATTGAACCACTCGATTAAAGTGAAACTGTGCCATTGTGTTCGTATACGCATTGTCATTCACAATGGCTGTATATTCATCAGGACCAGTTACCCCATCCAAATGAAATCCTGTGTCATTGAAATGGCCATAATCAAGCAAGAAGATGGCTGTCTCAACCATGAGTTCAAATCCGATGGTTTTCATGAAATGCTCATCTTGAGTTAACACATACACTTGATTAATCGCATATGCAATGTCACTGTTAATGTGAACTTGAGCACTGCCTGCTGGATAATATGGTGAGGCTTCCTGACCATTGATGGTTCTCCAAGGGATCTTTACTCCCCGATTCACCCCAAGTTTACGAGCTTCTTCCTTCGCATAACCTAAGGTGTGATGACGATATGCCAATAGATTCTTAGCTTGAGTAGGATGCGTTAGCGCAAAGAAAGGCAACATGTAGATTTCAGTATCCCAGAAATAATGCCCTTCATAACCTTCACCGCTAATTCCTTTAGCCCCAATTTGGATATGCGGATGAACTCCTCCACTGCCATATAAATGAGTTAGATTAAAATGTAAAGCTAGGTTGATATCTTCACGTGAAGTTATGACACGATGGGTACTCACAAAAGAATGAAAATCAAAGCGTTGAATGGTTTTATAGTAAGAATAAGGTTGTAAATCACTAAGTAATGATAAGCAAGACACATCCTCATCAAGATGAGATGCTTTAAGTACCACATACTTTGTTAAGTGATACGGTTGTTCAAGGCTTGCCTTAAACTCAGCAACGGCACTCTCATCCTCTAAACGATAATCACCTTTATGGCTATGGGTCATCCCAATTTCACATTCTAAAAGAGATGCATTGGTCTTAGCTCGTAAGGTAGCACCCCGAGCATGAAGATTTGACTTTACAAACTCTAGATGAGTGATCGATTTCGCTAAGCGTGGGTCCATAGATGAACCTTGTTTCACTTGAGGTAGTCGAATCATGGATTTAATCAATAACTCATCGTGTGGATGATTGGATTCAATACTTAAGTTTATAACCACTAAATGAGGTGTACTGCGACTAACAAGTCGCTCTTCTTTAATGGTTATTATGTGATTCTTCTCAATTTCATAAACAGCAACACGTTGTGTGCATCCTTCATGAAGACGATATTCTCGATGAAGTGAAACTAAACGACAGTGAGTTAAATCAACTTGGTGTTGATTCACAAACACATGCATTGCACTTCCATCCAAGACATTAACCATGGTTTGCCCCACTTGAGGGAAATGAATGGAATTTTCTTCATAATGATAAGGTATGAAATTATAGAATCCATTAATGAACGTTTGTGGTAAGTCATCTTTTCCATAGCCTTCCGCAAAACTTCCTTTAAATCCAATGACACCATTGGATAAGGCAAACAACGTTTCATCCACTTTAAGTTGTTCAAAAGAGGAATGATCATCATGGATGAGCGTTTGTGGTGGGACACCATGATCTTCACGAGTAAGACCCTCTAGAAAAGCAGCATCAATTTTGGTTAGAGAATAGACATGCACATCCGCAAAATCCAACGGTTCAAAACCCACACCAATCGCAAACATACCTGCACTTTGAATGGCTTTAACCCCACTGATGGCATCTTCAAAACCAATGCATGCTTGAGGTTCAACATTGAGTCGTCTAGCTGCTTCTAAGAAGAGATAAGGATCAGGTTTACCAGGTCCTGATGAAGGATCAACCACAAGATCAAAGTAATCTTCAATCTTTAATGCTTTAAGTAGTGTTGGTCCATTTTTAGACGCAGAACACAAAGCACATTTTATGCCTTTTCTCTTTAAAAGTTGAAGTAATTCAGTGACCCCTTCAAGTAGATGTGATTCATCAAAATGCTCAATGAGTTCTTTGTAAAGCTCATTTTTTTCATGTGCAATGGTTTGAATCGTCTGTTCATCGGCTTGAATATTCACCGCATTCAAAAGAATTCTAAGTGATTCTACCCTCGATACACCTCTTGTTAAGGTTTCGTATTTTGGATCCACATCGACATTAAAAACTTCTTTAATTTTCATTTGCCAAGCTTGGAAATGTTGCTCTGTGGTGGATGTTAAGACACCGTCCAGATCAAACAATGCTGCTTGTATCTTTAATGACATTACTTCACAGCTCCTGAGGTCATACCTTTAATAATATGTTTTTGTGCAAATAAGAATAAAATCAAGACTGGAGCAGCTGCCATTAGAACGGATGTTAAGATTAAACCCCATTCTTTATCATAGAAACCAGCTAAATTCGCAACAGCCAAAGGTAACGTTTTAGTTGCTCCACCTAAACCTATAATGAGAACCGGAAGTAGGTAGTCATTCCAAATCCACATTCCATTTAGAACCAATAATGTGACAAAGATTGGTTTTAAGACTGGTAGAACGATTTTGAAAAAGACTTGAGGTTTGGAACACCCATCAATGATGGCTGCTTCTTCGATATCAATTGGAATGGATTTAATAAAGCCATGGAATAAGAAGACAGACAATGGAGCACCAAAGCCCATGTAAGCTAAGATAACACCATGGAAGGTATCTCTAAACGGGATGCCCGTTAATGATCTTAAATCTTGAAGTAAACGAACAAGTGGTAACATGACCACTTGGAATGGAATCACCATCCCTGCAAGGAAAAACATGAAAATCGCAAAACTGTATTTGGTTTTGGTACGAACGAGTACCCATGCTGCCATGGCTGAAAAGATTCCTATGGTCAAAAGAGAGGTGACCGTGATGATAATCGAGTTCGCAAAGGATCTGAAGTAATCAATATTATCACGTGTTAAGATTTCATTTACGTTTCTTACAAACGTTCCCCAATTATTAGGGAATTGAAGCGGAGTTAAAACCACTTCTGTTCCTGTTTTTGCTGAGTTTATGATAACCATTGCAAATGGAAAGAAAAAGATAAGCAACAATGCAACCGCTAAAACTTCAAGAATAATAACCATGATAGGTATTGATTTACGTCGTTTTGCAATTTTTTCCATTACAGTTCCACCTCACGTTTCTTATTAAAGTAGACTTGAAGTAGGGATACCACAAGTAATATCGCAAAGAAGACAATGGCTTTAGCTTGACCTAGTCCTAGATTATTTCGTGTAAACGCTTCTTGGTAAATGTTCATTGCGACTAAATTTGTTGATTGAACAATCGGCATATCTCCAGCTAAACCATAAATCCCACCAATCCAACGTGGCAATTGAGTTGCTGGACCACCTTGAGTTAAGGATGAAACAGTATCAAATTGTTTGAATGAAGTGACTAACGTTAAGAACATGGCAACAGTGAATGCTTGAGCAACTAAAGGAAGTGTAATGGCCTTCAATCTTTGTATCGCATTAGCACCATCAATGGTACTTGCTTCGACTAAGTCTTGCGGTATGTTTTGAATAGCCGCAATATAAATCATCATAATGTATCCAGCATATTGCCAAGTTACCACAATGATTAATCCGATGAGGGCCGTTTCACCATTGATCAATAAAGATGGATTAAATAAAGAACCAACCTGAACTAAAGCACGATTGAAAATGAACTGCCAAATGTAACCGAGCACCAATCCTCCAATAAGGTTTGGCATAAAGAATCCAGCTCGATAAACATTTTTGAGTTTAAGATTTTGAGTTACTAAAATGGCTAAGAAGAAAGCAACAATGTTAATAACGATAATATTCATGACAGAATAGAGAGCCGTTCTAAAAAATGAATATCCAAAGCGAACATCTGTGATAATGGTCTGATAGTTATCAAACCAAAGAAATAATTCTCGACCTGTATTTAATCCTGTCCAGTTGGTCATGGATAAGTAAACACCACTGACAAAAGGGATAATCACAAAGATTACAAAAGCACCCAGGCTTGGTACCAAGAACCAAACAAAGACTCGATTGTTTTGGGCACTCTCAGAATCTGAAAACCAATGTTTAACTAAAAAGGTAGAAGCAATGTTTCTATTCTTCTCAAAATCAAAAATAAAAGCGGTATCACTCTTTTTGACTACTTTCGCTATAAACCTTGCCAGCGAAAAAAAAGGAAGAATAATAATCGCTATTATTGATAGAAGTGTATACAATAGTGTTAAGCCAATCCTTCTTAATACCATATCTACCCTCGATTCCACCAAGTCTCTATCTTGGTTAGTAAACTTATTAAGATTATTATAGACTTCAATGTAAGCGTTGTCAATGAGCACCGAACACTCAAAAAGCGGTTAATGAATGATAAAATTTAATAAAGTTAAATATTGAAAGAAAAGGAGACGAATTTATGCCATTTTTTACCCCTCAATTGCACAATTATATGTTCTATTTTATTACGTTTTTGTGGATTCTAGAGTTTTTAATTTTTAGGCCTAAATTTAAGGGGAAAAGTTACTCAGAAAAGCAGTCTTTTAAGACCATTCTAATCGTAATTATCACAATTATTGGTGGAACAATTCTTTACAATCAGTTTGAGTTATTCGTTTTACCAGAAGAAACACATGTATACTTTAATCTATTTGGTATAACGCTGTATGTGATAGGCATATTACTACGCTATGTCTCAAGCATCACTTTAGGTCGCTATTTTACACGGGATGTTGAAGTTTCCTCAGATCAACAACTCATCTCTAAAGGGCCTTATCGTTTTCTTGTTCACCCATTGTATTTAGGTCTATTCCTGTTAGTAATTGCGGTTCCGATTTATTTCGCTCAGGTTCTATGGATACTAGGAGCATTTTCCTTTTTTGGTAAGGTAATCTTAACTAGAATGAAGAGTGAAGAGAAAGCCTTAGAAGAAACATTAGGTGAAACCTATACCAAGTGGAGACAAAAACGTTATCGTTTTATCCCTTGGATATATTAGAAAGGATCTTATGAAAAAAGCACTTATCATTGGTGGTGGATTAGGCGGACTGAGTGCTGCTATCTCACTTGCACAACTCAAAGAGTA
>CAYSNT010000022.1:0-11000 GCA_964432505.1 uncultured Erysipelothrix sp. | reverse complement strand
GGATAAGTTTAAGGCGTTAATCTTCGCATGCATGGTCATGAGTTCTTCATCGTCCTTCACACGCCATGCGATGTGATGGACACTGCCTGTCCCTTGAAGTTCTGGTTTAGAAGGATCCATGGTCACAATGCATCGTGTGTCAGCTCGATGTGTGTTTGAAATGTACAAGGTTGAATCATTATCACTCATAACCCGTTTAAAGTTAAGGATCCCCACAAGCCATTGATCAGCTTTTAGGGTATTGTGCACATGAAGATGAACTTCTCCTAATCCTAAGATGGCATAGTTTTCTGGAATATCAGGATGGTGATTAGGGAATTGAGGTAAGGTTTCTAATCCTTCTTGAGACATGATCCGTAATTTTACCCCATCAGGATCACTGAAGTTAAAACCAAAACAGCCTAACTTTGACTCAATGGATTCACTACGGATATGAAACGTTTTGAGTCGTTCTCTCCAAAAATGCAGAGCTTCAGTGGAGTTGACTCTTAGACCTAAACGATAAATACTGTTAGAACCGGGTTGTCCTGGGTTCATGTCTGGATAATCAAAGAAGGTGATGCTACTACCCACAGAAGCGGCACTGTCGCCATAAAATAAATGATAAGCAAAAACATCATCTTGGTTAACCGACTTTTTTAGAACTTTGAGTCCTAATACTTTGGTGTAAAACCAAACGTTTTTTTGTATGTCTTTACTTAGACAACTGACATGATGAAGTCCTTCAATGGGATTCATTCTAACACCTCTTCTCTCTCTACAACTATAAAAAGAAGCAGAAAAGGATGCAAGATTTATGCATCCTTTCGAGTAATTTTTAAAGTTAAAGTATTGTCTTCAACACTTGCGCTCGCATCATCAATCATGCGTGCAACCACATGCAAGTTATCATCACTTTTACTTTCACCAAGTAAACTCCAATAATACTCTTCCATTTCCATTTGACGAGGAAGATTAAGAACTTCGAGTAAATTCGCAAGTTCTTGATCATTAAAAGGGGAAGGTGTTACAGAAAAAGTCAAGATGGTGACTTCACGTCTAAAGCGTAGGTCACTCTTTAAGTTACCTGCTTTAGGATGAGTTAAGATACTCATGATTTCATTGGCGATTTTAATGCTTTTCATACAACGTGTTTTCATGATGTTTTCTCCTTTTGAACTAAGCTAATGAGGATGATGAGAAAGCCTGCACCAAGCCCCCCCGCAAAACCATTATTGTATAAGTTAAGTCCACTATAAAACATTCCGACATGATTCACAATAAAGATATGAAGAAAGCCAGCAACCATTCCCCAACCAAATCCATAGACCCCGGCAATAGGAGCAAGCGTGGTCGCGAACAAAATGCTAAGAATGGATGTGGTGGAAGATAAAGGTAGTCCTGTGAGTACTGTGCTGATGATTGCGCCAAGGATGACCGGAAGGATATTTTTTGGATGTTTACCAAAAGCTCCAAATCCAATGATGGTAAAGATGCCAGAAAGTGTAAGTCCGTTGAGAACACCCCCTAACATAAAGACAAGCACTGTACTCATGACACCCACAAGAGCCATGTTCAGATGAGTAGCGTGAAAGCCTCCTAAGACCACAAAGTCTGAAATGGCACGTCCAGAGGATTTGAAGATACCTTTAAGATGATTGAAAGGATTCTCTTCAAAGAGTAAACCAATGATGAAGAAGAAGAGGATAGAAACAACGGTTAGGATAAGCAGTCTTACATCGTGTTGCTCATAAATGATGCGGACACGTACCGCTTCAAATCCTAATCGACGAGCAATCGCATCATAAAGAATGGCGATGAGCCCACCTGTAAATCCAACGTTGTAGAGGTTAAACCCATCATGGAATTTCAAATAGTGACGTCCTAAAGGTGTGACAAGAAATCCTAAGACAATTCCTACAACACTTCCTAGAACGATAGTGAACACTGAAGTGACACCATAGCCAAACATCACATGTGAAATGATCGGTCCTACCGTTCCTGCGATGATACTGATGAGCACCACGGCTTTAAACTCAAGATTCATGTATTTCGCATACAAAAATCCACCAAGATAAATAGGAAGGAGATTAACCGTATTCATACCTAAAAAACTAAACCCATAGACGGTGAAGATAGCTGCATACAACAGTCCTGAGAGTTGCATCTTCAAGACTAGTAGAATTAAAACATTGATGATTAAGACCACACCAGCATTCAATAAAGATGCACTGGCTCCAAATGCTTCCACATAATCGGTTAATAGAAGAGCAGGGGATAGATTAAGCTGAATGAATGAAGACCACATGGTTGGGTCCTGATATGAAAAGGCAATGATGAGGGTTAAAGCCGCCCATACAAAGAGCAATGATAAGCGGGCTTGTGATGACCATGGTTTGGTCAAGTTTTTTGGTAAACTCATAGGTGTTCTCCTTAGTCGTGTATCATTATACCAAAGAAACCGCTCTCATATCTATGTGAATATTTTATCAGGGTATAAGAAAACCTTCTTACGAAGGTTTTACAAGCAGTTCATAAATTGAATTAATTGTTTCATCAAAGAAAATTCCGTCTTTTTGAAGCGTTCCATAACCGTATTTTGCCCAAATACTACGTGCATTGATGCTTTGTGCAGCTAAAGCGTCATCTTTTTTGTCTCCAATCACAACCACTTTACCATTTAGGGATAATTGTGGAAGAATCTTATGTTTTTCAAGATAATCATAATCTTGTGCACAAACAACATTTTGAAACTTTAAAAGTAAAGGATGTTGGGCAACAGCAATATCAACATAGTAACGACGAGCGTTCGTCAAGAGTACACAGTTTTTCCCTTCTTGAAGTAATGTGGATATAACTGATTCAGCATCTTGATACCATTGTGTCTGCGTTGCAGATAACTCATCTGACATAAATTGAGAATACAAAGAACTTAGCGCAGCTCGATCACTTTCTGGTGTATTAGGAAGCAATGTTTGCCATGTGACTATAGGATTATGTCCAATCACAGAAGTGATAGTATCATCACTCCACAGCTCATTAAGATAGCCACGTTCAATTGCGACAGCACCAATCTTTTTAAATACATTGAGTGCATGCGGTTGCGAATCAAAGAGTGTACCATCATAATCAAAAACAAAGGTATCAAATGATTTATAGAGCATTGATTAGATTGACCATTTCAATTGCTGTCATGGCCGCTTCAAATCCTTTGTTACCTGCTTTAGTTCCTGCACGCTCAATCGCTTGTTCAATCGTATCAGTGGTTAAAACACCAAAGATCACTGGAACTTGAGATTCTAATCCAACGTGAGCAACTCCTTTTGAAACCTCTGAAGCCACATAATCAAAGTGTGGTGTTGATCCACGGATAACAGCTCCTAAGCAAATAACACTAGCATATTTATTGGAATGGGCAAGCTTTGAAGCAATCAGTGGAATTTCAAATGCTCCTGGAACCCATACCAAATCGATGTTTGCTTCTTCAACGCCATGTCGAAGCAAAGCATCTTTTGCCCCTTCGTATAGTTTTGATCCAATGAATTCATTAAAGCGACCTAACACAATCGCGAAGCGTCCTTGTGGGGATGTAAGATGTCCTTGAATAATTGCCATGTTTATTTTTCCTCCGTTTCAAATTGTAACATGTGTCCTAATTTTGATTTTTTTGTTTTTAAGTAATTCTCATTTGATTCATTATGATTGAGTTGAATTGGAACTCGATCCACAATCTCAATACCATAACCTGCTAATCCAACCATTTTTCGTGGATTGTTTGTCATAAGGATAAGTTTCTTTACGCCTAGATCACTTAAGATTTGTGCTCCAATGCCATAATCACGCATGTCAGCACCGAATCCTAAAGCAAGGTTAGCTTCAACTGTGTCCAATCCTTGATCTTGAAGATGGTAGGCTTTGATTTTGTTGATGAGACCAATACCGCGTCCTTCTTGACGCATATACAATAAGATACCACGACCTTCTTCTGCAATTTTCTTCATTGCTGCATCGTATTGTTGACCACAGTCACAACGCAGTGAACCAAAGGCATCTCCGGTTAAACATTCAGAATGAACACGAATTAATACAGGTTCACCATTATAGACATCACCTTTGACCAAAGCCACATGATGTTCTTTTGTGATAAGGTTTTCAAATCCAATCATTTCAAACTCACCATAGCGTGTTGGAAGCTTTGCGCTTGCGGCACGACTAACTAAGTTTTCATTTTTTCTGCGATAGGCAATAAGATCCACAATTTTTATGAGTTTCAATTGATGCTTCTCACAAAATGTCACTAAATCATCACGTCGTGCCATTGTGCCATCATCATTCATGATTTCACAGATGACCCCTGCAGGTTGTAACCCAGCAAGTTTCGCAAGATCGACTGCGGATTCGGTGTGTCCTGCACGTTTTAAGACTCCTCCACGAACAGAGCGTAGTGGGAAGATATGCCCTGGTCGTTTAAAGTCATTAGGTGTTGAGGTAGGATCCATTAACTGTTTGATGGTTAAGGCACGCTCGAATGCAGAAATTCCAGTTGTGCATGCATTTGAATCAACAGAAACAGTGAATGCTGTTTGATAGGTGTCAGTGTTTTGTTCAACCATCATATTAAGTCCAAGTTGAGATAAACGCATTTCTTCCATTGGCATGCATATTAAGCCACGACCATAAGTTGCCATGAAATTAATGGCTTCTGGAGTGACTTTTGAGGCTGCCATGAGTAAGTCGCCTTCATTTTCCCGATCTTCATCATCCACAACGACAACCATTTTGCCGGCCTGAATGTCGGCTATTGCTTCTTCTATCGTATTAAACATAATGTTCCTTTCAGGTGATATACCCATGTTTTTTTAAGAAGTCTTCATCAAGTGTGGAAGACTGTAGACTTGGTTTGATTAACATATCAAGTTCAATATTGACATGTGAATGCAAGGGTTCATCAAGTAAAGTAGTCCAAGATGAAGTCGTTGGAATGATTGAGACCACACAACCTTGATTCGTTACTTCTTGAATTGTTAGTGAAACACCATTAATGGCGATTGAACCTTTAGATAGTAAACCTTTTTTAAGTGTAGATGGGACTTCAATGTGAATGCGAGTGGCAAGTCCTTCTTTGGTTCTTGAAATGATTTTTCCAACTCCATCCACATGACCACTGACAAAGTGACCACCAAATCGTCCATCAGCACGCATAGCACGTTCTAGATGAACTTTTTGCTGAAGCTTGACTGACTTAAATATCGATGTATTAACTGTATCTGATACCACATCCACATCAAAGTCATGTTTTCCGATGTGGGTTACTGTTAAGCACACCCCATGAGTAGCAATAGAGTCACCAAGTTTCATGTCTTCAAGAATCATTTGAGCTTGTATGGTTAAACTTAATCCTTTGGAATGACGTTGAACTCTCTTAATCGTTCCTAACTCTTCGATAAGTCCTGTAAACATTAAATCACCACCTTTGCTTTAATCAGAATGTCTGATCCAACATGTTCTACTTCCATGAATTCAAGTTGAATGGCTTGAGATAATGATTCAACTCCAATATCACCCATGAATCCTTTGGCATCTTGTCCTCCAATGAGTTTGGGAGCAACCGCAATGTGAACCTCATGTACAATCTTAGCTTTCAGTGCAGAAGCGATGATTTCACTGCCTCCTTCAAGAAAAAGTGAGTCAATTCCCAGACTTGCTAAGACATGCATGGCTTCTTGAACATCAACATGCCCCTCATGCGATGTCACTTCCATCACCCTTGCACCTTTTTGCTCAATGGCTTCTTTGATTTCAAGAGGCATTGCAGAAGTTGTTAAGATGATGGTTTTAGTTGCGAACTCATCATTAAGTACTTTTGAATGAAGGGGAATGCGTCCTTTAGAATCAAAGATGACACGACAATGGCATTGCACCTCTTGATCAGGTAAACGAATGGTGAGAGAAGGATTATCAACAATGATCGTATTGACTCCTACAGCAATGCTTGCATATTCGTTTCGTAATTGATGAACGTATTTTAGTGATTCTGGACCACTGATCCATTGTGATTCACCCGTTTTAGTAGCAATTTTTCCATCTAAAGTGATGGCTGCTTTAATTAGAACATAAGGTGTTTTATGGGTGATGAAATGATTGAATTTTTTGTTCATATTGATAGCTTCATCTTCACACACCCCTACTTCAATGTCAATGCCATGGCTCTGTAAATAAGCGATACCACGACCATGCACAATAGGGTTAGGATCAAGTGTTGCAACAACGACTTTCTTCACTCCTGATTTTGCGATAGCTTCACAACATGGAGGTTGTCTTCCATGATGTGAACACGGTTCTAGTGTTACATACATGGTTGCACCACTGATGTCTTCTTTTAAACGATTCAAGGCATCAACTTCCGCGTGGACTCCTCCACAATGGTGATGATAACCTTTCGCAATGATCCGATCATCTTTTACGATAATACACCCCACCATTGGGTTTGGACTTGTTTTTCCTTTTGCTCTTTGTGCTAAAGTAAGGGCTTGTCTCATGTAAAGTTCATTCATAGTGGCTCCTTTCAAACAAAAAACCTTCGAAATTCATTCGAAGGCAGTGAAGTTTAAAGAACATGAAAAATCATGTGTGTTCTCTTCTTTCATCCAGACTTTACTGTCGCTACTGAAATTACATCAGTTCCTGCACCATTGGTGCTCGCGGAGTTTAACCGCCGATCGGGAATTTCACCCTGCCCACGAAGACTTGTGATTTAGTTGTCGAATACACTATAGCATTCTCAATATTGGGTGTCAATGAAGAAACAGTAAGGGTTGACAAAAAATGAGATCAATGATGTGAAGGATGTTCGATTGACTAAATTGTAAAAAATGAATAGAAATGTTCGTGTTTAATGTATGATTCAAGATTGAGAATGGTATACTTCCTTTGCAGGCTTATTATACGTTTATTGAGGTGGATGATGAAAATGAAGAGAACTAAACGATTAAGAAGAAATAGATTCATTTTTTAATTGTTTTAGTGTTCACTGTCTTAACCGTATCTAAGATTATTCCACGAAAATGGTACACGAAAGAGGATTTTAATATTAAGACTTATTTGAGTGACCATGATCAAGATCATGATGGAGTGGATGATCAAAGTGATGTTTTACAGTCAGTAAGAGCTTATATTGCGACGAAACCAAAATATCAAAGTAAATATTATGGAAGTGGATACCCCGATGATGAATTTGGTGTATGTACTGATGTGGTGGCATTTGGACTGCTTGGAGCAGGTTATGATTTAATTATGTTGTTAAATGAAGATGTGAAAGCCCGTAATGATGTGTATAAGATTAAAACGAGGGATAAAAACATTGATTTTAGAAGAGTGAATAATCTAAAGATTTTCTTTGATGAACATGCGCTTTCATTAACCATTGATGTCAATAATATTGATGAATGGCAAGGTGGGGATATTGTGGTGTTCAAACGTCACATTGGTATTATCTCTAACATAAGAAATAAACAAGGCATTCCTTATGTTCTTCATTTAGCTAATCCCTATCAAATTAGAACTGAAGAAGATATTTTAGAAAAGTCTTCTTCAGAGATTGTAGGACATTATCGAATTACTTCTCCATTGAAATAAATGAAGTATTTATTCATAACATTAAAAAAGACATGGCAACATGTCTTTACTGTTTTTAGAATGATTTAGTCAACACAATCATGATCAAGCTCACGCTCTTCCTTCATGACATGAAGGGAGTGAGAAACTTCCCATGCGATGAGCACAGTGACAATGACATGCAGGACAATGATGGCTCCAACAATAAACAAGTCTTTATACTCACGAATAAGGATAAGACGTAAGATCTCGGCTGCGAGATAAAACATTAATGCGAATGAGATACCACGACCTAAGCGGATACGAATATCAGTGGATGTTTGATTGTATTTGAGTTTCACAAAACGAGTCAGTGTTAATACAGAGGAGTAAATGATGATGAATAACCCAATGATTTCCATGATGTAGATCATGAATTTGGTGATCTCATGAGTGAAGTTTGAAATAGCATAAGTAATGGATTCTAACATAACGTCCTCTTTCTTGTGAAATGTCTCACATATAAATAGTATACCACCTTATTCACAAATGTAAACCTTTTTGACAAATAATTCACAAGTTGAATTGAGAGGATAACTAGGATGATTTTTTTGTGTGTTGATTCACACTCAATGAATATACTCCTTTTTATCACGAATGTATAGTGGTATTTGTGAATTTTTTATTCTTTTTCAAAGAAAAAAAGAAGACTGTGTTCAGTCTTCACAAGTTAAGCGTTTTCAACCTCTTTAGCGTACACACTGCATGCCTTACTTTCGGTGTTGGGATCATATTTTAAGACTTCGTTGACACACAACTGAGCACTCATCATCACAATGGGAATTCCAGCACCTGGATGAATGGATGATCCAGTGTGATAGAAATGATTCAACCCTTTAAACTTGGGTTGAGGTCTAAAATTGTTGGATTGTCTTAAGGTTGGGGCTAAACCAAAGGTGGCTCCATAATGGGCATGCACTTTTTCTTCCCAATCCTTAGGGGTGAGGATGGTTTCACTCACAAGGTGTGATTCTAGGTTTTCAATGATGCCTTCACTAGCGATGCGATCTAAAATTTCACGTCGATACCTTTGAATTAAAGCTTCATTCCATGGTTGTTTAAATCCTTTTAGAGAAGGAATAGGAACAAGTACATACAACGCTTCATGACCTTCTGGGGCTAATGAAGCATCCAATTTGGATGGAACATAGAAATACATGGAAGGGGTAGGAGGTAAGGTGGCGTTAAAGATGTCTTTGATGTTACCTTCAAAGTCTGGGGATAGATATAAGTTATGCACATTGAGGTGATCCAGTTTCTTGTTTAGGCCTAAATACATCATGAACGCAGAAGAAGAATAATCCATCTTCTCTAGTTTTTTGTTCGTGTAGCGAGGACGATGTTTTTCATCCTTAATCAAATGCTTCATGGCGTAAGGAAAGTCGGTGTTGTTGATGACAAGGTCGGCACACAGAATATCTTCTCCCACAACCACGCCTTTGGCTTGCTTGTTGCTAATGAAGATTTCATCCACTTGGGTGTTAAGCATGATCTTTATGCCCATTTCTTTCATCAGTTTTTCTATGCCTTGAATATACCCATACATGCCTCCTTTGAAAAACCATATGCCATACAGGGTTTCAACCATAGGAATGATGGAATAAATGGATGGTCCCACATAAGGGGATATGCCGATATAGAGCGTTTGAAAGCTTAAAAGCTTTCTTAGTTTGTCACTTTTTACAAACTTGGATACAGAATGATAAGCTGTATCAAAGGTTTTGAGTTTTAAACCATTCCATAAGGTTTTGAGATTGAACACATCCTTTGGATGATTGAACGTTTTTTCTAAGAAATGTTCTTTAGCAACCACATATCGTTCATAAATATCATTCAGGTATCTAAAATAACCAGAAGCTTCTTGTTCGCCCATGCTTTCAAGAAAGCGGGTCAAATGCACCAAATCAGTGTTCACTTCCACTTTGTCTTCTTTACTGAAATACACATTATAAATGGGATTCAGTTGTGTTTTGGTGTAATAGTCGTCTGGATTCTTTCCAACATAGGTAAACACCTCATCATACATGTGAGGCATCATCACAATGGTGGGACCCATATCAAAGGTAAAACCATCTTTTTTAATTTGGTTAATCTTACCGCCTAGACTGCTATTCTTCTCAATGAGGGTGACATCATAGCCATGATGTTTAAGTTTAATAGCACTGACACAACCGCCAATGCCCCCTCCCACAATGATCACTTTTTTCATACGTTTCTCCTATGTCTATTGTAAGACAAGTGAAGAGGGGTATGCTATACTTTTGACATGAAATTGAACCAAGCGTATCTACAATGTGAAGCCATTATTAAGAAACACTCTCAATCCTTCTATATGGCGTTTAAAGATTTGCCTCTTCATAAACGTCAAGGAGTGTATGCAGTGTATGGGTTTTGTCGTGTCGTGGATGATGCGATCGATGAGGATGAAGATTTGCAAACCCTGTATACGTTTGCTTCGGCCATTGATCAACTCTCACAGATGGATGAGACTCAACCCATCCTTTATGCTTTATCGGATACCGTACAACGTTTTAGTATTTCACTTCAACCATTCAAAGATATGATAGTTGGACAGGAAATGGACATTGTCTTTGATGGCATTGAAGATGAAGCAGCATTATTGAAATACAGTTATCATGTTGCAAGCAGTGTGGGTTTAATGCTATTGCCCATTCTTGCAAGTGAACATCATGAGCAAATCACTCCAAGTGCGATTGAACTTGGTTATGCCATGCAAATCACTAACATCTTAAGAGATGTGGGTGAGGATTACCATCAGAAGTCTAGAATCTATCTTCCTAAAGATGAATTGAATGATGACGTTATGCAAGCCATACAAACCAAGAAGGTGAATGAGGCGTTTATTCAGGTGTGGGAGCGACTGGCGGGATTGGCTGAAATGTTTTATGATAATGCAATTCAAGATTTAAAATATTATGATGATGATGCACTGGTTTCCATGACCCAAGCTATTGTATACTATCGAGGTATTCTCAATGCGGTGAGAGAAGCGAACTATGATTGCTTAAGTCAGCGATGCAGAGTGAAACACTTCATTACGTTGCAGAATCAAGTGAAACAACTGGTGAGTCAAGCTAAAAGGGAAAGGGCGATTGGCTGATGAATAATTGGATTGGATTGGGGATATCGTTTGGATTTGTGTTTGTGGTCATTGGTTTAAGTACATTATTAAGCACGTTGAAAGTGTTGGATGGGGAGTCATCACGTAAGTTTATTCATATCATGGTTTCAAATTGGTGGTTCATTGCGATGTTTTTCTTTGATAACGTGTGGTTTGCGGCTATTACCCCTGCTGCATTTGTGGTGATAAACTATGGTTTACAGGATTGCCTATAACACAATATTTT
>CAYSNT010000021.1:0-11057 GCA_964432505.1 uncultured Erysipelothrix sp. | reverse complement strand
TAAATGAACTTTTAAAGGAGGAAGTCTAAATGTTGATATTTAAACTCATCCTAATTCTACATTTACTTGTTGATTTTTACTAAGATGATCTTGAAGATAATGAACACAAAAATGCAGGAGCACTCATCGGTACCATGGAAAGACTTTTAATCATGGGATTTCTAATTCTGGGTAACGCAACCGCATTAGGATTCATCATTGCCGCAAAATCCTTGGCAAGATACAGTAAACTATCTAAAACTCAATTTGGTGAATATTTTATTCTAGGCACCTTATACAGCACACTCTATACACTCATCGTTTATTTTTCACTGTTTCATGTTCTTTAATCCTTTCATTGACAATAGATTGAACAAACAAGTCGTGTGATGTACACTTAATTTATGAGATACTCCACTGAAGACTTTGAAGCACTCTATTATCAGCTTAAAAAACCCATCGGAATTTATGTGTTTTCTAAGGTTAAACGCATTGAAGATGCGCAAGACATCATGCAAAACATCATGATGGCGTTGTTTAAAGCGATTAAAAAAGGGCATGATATTCACGATATTGAAGATTACACCTACAAGATTGCTCGCAGTGAACTCTCACGCTTTTACAAAAGTGAGATTGAAGAACAAATCCTATTTGAGGAAAGTATTGAAGATGAACATGAAAATCTTCATGAAGACACGCTTAATCATATCTCTGAAGCACTGATTTGGAAAGAAATCACGTCATTTGATCATGTGACCCAACAAGCCCTCATTCTTAAATACAAATATGATTTAAGTTATTCTGCACTGGCGAAAACCTTAAACATTCCTGCTTCAACCCTTAAATACAAGGTTAGCCAAGCCATAGAAGCCTTAAAACAAACATTTCTTTAAAAAGTGTTGTCCAAAACACTTTTTATTTGCTCTTACTTAGCAAAGGAGGGTTTGTATGAATCAAATTAAAAAAAGTATCCAAACCTACGCTCTTAATGAAGAGAAAGTATTAAAGAAAGCACAACCATCCCGACACTTCGGATTTAAATTAGCCACGGCTTTTGCTTTAGGACTTGTTATGATGTTTGCACTGCTTCCTAGTTTACGTCCTACTCCAGCGATTGCCTACACCGCCATTGTTAGGGTAGAAATCAATCCAGCATTTGATGTTTTGGTGGATGAAAATGATAAAGTGATTGACATTACCCCACTCAATGAAGATGCACAAGACTTTGATAAAGGACCATACCTTGATGGAGATGTTGCTTTAGCCATTGAAGCCATCATTGCCTATGCGATTGAAAAAGGCTTCATTGATGAGAATGCATTAGAAAGTGATGTGGTATCCATTACCACTGTCCTTGATGAAGAGAAAGAAGATGAAGAAGTTAAAGATGCGGTTGATAATCTAGGTCAACGCATTAAAACAAGAATGATGAATCAAGAAGAAGAATTCAAAGTGGATGTGGTGTTCATTAAAGCCACTCAGCGAGAACTCTTTGAAGCAGCAGGCAAGGAAGTGCCATTAGGACTGTATGTCATTCAAGGTAAAGTACTTCAAGAAGATGGAACACTGATTCCAATGAAAGAATACCTTAAAGAAGATCATCCACAGCAATCCTTGGTTCAACTTAAACGCTCAGTACACGCAGAAGTGAGAGCTCTTGAAGCTACGATTCGTGAAATGAGAAGAAATGGCGAAGACACAAGTGAGTTAGAAGCAGAACTTGAAGAGCTTAAAACTCAACTCAGAGCTTACCAAGATGAACTTGATGCATTAGAAAACGATGAAATCGATGATGAAGATGACATGGATGACGTTGAAGAAGAGATGAAAGCTCAACTTGAAAGTGAAGCACGTGAAAAGATTAAAGCTGTGCGTGATAACATCAAGAACAAGCAAAACAACGGTAAAGGAAGACCATAAGAAAAGTAGGATCACAACTTGAGTGATCCTACTTTTTTAGTTCTAAATCATGTTTAATCTTAGTCGTAGAAATGCCTTCCGTGCGGGGTAAATACACCACCTCACAATGCTCTTTGAGAAAATCAAACTTCCCTTCCCAATCATCTCCAATCACAAAGGTGTCCACATGGTAAAACAAAACATCATTGACTTTTTGCTCCCAAGTGTCTTCTCGTATCACCAAATCAACCACCCTTAAAGCCTCTAACATGGCTTTTCTTTCTTCATAAGGATGATACGCATGTTTACCTTTAATCGCATTGAATTCATCACTGGATAAAGCCACAATCAAATAATCTCCTAAAGCTTTGGCCCGTTGTAGAAGCTTAATGTGACCAAAGTGAAGTAAATCAAAAGTGCCATATGTGATCACCCGTTTCATAGATTGACATTATGATAGACGTCACTGACATCATCCAGTGCTTCTAACATCCCTAACAATTTATTAAAATGGGTCAAATCATCGCCTTCTAAGGTGATGTTTTCTTGGGCAATGTAGGTGGTTTCAAAGACCGTGAAATCTTGATTAATAAGGGCACTTAACGCTTCTTTCGCCTTATACAAATCACTTGGTGCCACACTGACACTGAGCTCATCATTGACAATTTCTAAATCAATCACATCCACTTCAGCTTCAATGAGGGTTTCAAGTGCCGCTTCTTCATCATTGTAAGGCACTTGAAGCAAGCCAACATGATCAAAGGTGTGAATGACACTGCCCATGACACCCAGTTTTCCATGGCTCTTATTGAATGCATTGCGCACATCCGCATACGTACGATTCACATTGTCGGTTAAGCACTCCACGATGATGGTGGCTGCTCCTGATCCAAATCCTTCGTATCTGACCTCATTGTATTGAGTGTCATCATTGCCTTTGGCTTTTTCAATCGCTCTTTTAATAATATCTGCCGGTACTTGAGCTGATTTCGCCTTATCAATGATACGACGAAGCGACTGATTCATATCAGGGTTAGGTTCCCCACTTTTTGCCGCAATGTAAATCTCTTTTCCAAACTTAGAATAGACTTTGGTTTTCGCAGCACTGGTTTTCGCCATGGCTGCTTTTCTAACTTCAAATGCTCGTCCCATAATTGACTCCTTATTGTGTTCGTTTTTGTTGAAGATGGGAAACAATGTTGGCTACCCATCCTAAAGGTAAGTGCTTCACACAAAATAATAGCACACGATGAGCAGGATGTGAGACTATAAAACGTTGTTTCTTCTTTAATCCTTTTAATGCAGCTTGAATAGCACTGTTGACATCCTGACTCTTCACATGACTAAAGATAGGTAATGATCCTGCTTTGGCCACTTGGCCAAACTGGGTATGCACTGGTCCTGGAATGAACGCCAGTGAGCGTAACCCTAATGGTTTGAATTCAATGTCACACGCCAATGAGAAAGCACTGACATAGTTTTTAGTCGCATAATACACATTCATGTACGGTCCACTCATGCTTCCAGCTAAGGATGAGACATGAAGAAAGGTCCCTTGTGGATTCATGTAAGGTAGTAAGCGATACGTCATGCGGGTAAGAAAGTTCACATTAACTTCAATCATGTCATCGATGGTGTTTTCTTGCATGTCTTTAAACGCCCCAATGTAACCAAAGCCTGCATTGTTAATGACCAAATCAAAAGTTAAGGCATTGGATTGAATGAAGGTTTCTAAGATGTTGAGTGCATTGGTATCACGTGCATCGAGTTGTAAGATCATGACACTGTTGGCTCTGATCGCATGACATTTGGCTTGAAGTTGTTCTAAAAGCTCAATGCGACGCGCAAAGACCACACAATCCATGCCCTCTTTAACTAAGGCTAAGGTAAAGGCTTCTCCAAGACCTGAGGAAGCGCCACTGATGAGGGCACGTGTCATGATCGCAGTGTTGCGTTGTGTTCTTTTTCACACGCTTTTAGAATGGATTGAATGACCCCATCAATGTCTTGTTGAGTGTACACTTGTGTGTTTTTAAACACCAGATTGAAGGCTAAAGAATGATGGGTGTCACTGAGTGAGAACACATCAAACACCACCGCACTGGCAAGATGTGGTTTTCCTGCTTTAAGAATGGTTTTAATCAGATGAGCACTAGGGGTGGATTTATCCACCACCAAGGCAATGTCCTTGGTGATGCTTTGAAACTTGGAAATAGCTTCAAACGCAATCTTCCCTTTCTTTAATCCTAGAATAAAAGATAAATCCAGTTCGCCAATGAGGGTGTTCTTCACATCATAGGCCTTAGCACTACTTGGATGCACTACTCCAAAATAACCACAACGCTTTTGATCAATCATGACCCAAGCGCTTTGATACGGATGAAGCCAAACACTGTCTTCATCCATGGATGCCACGCTGATGCGTGATCCTTGAATACCTAAATGAAGTAAACACGTTTCAATGATTCCTTTTAATGTGAACACCGATGGTGTGATTTTCTCTTTAAGAATCGTATTGGAATGCAGTGGTGAGGTTAAGGCTATAATCAAACGTAAGCCAGTCCCTGATTTATCATACACAGAAGAGATCTCAAAACTGTTGTATGGATTTTTATACGCCTGAGCACTGCTCACATTCATTAAGGTGCTTGCATACAAGTGTGAGCGAATCATCTTACGATCTTCAGATAATGGACTTAAGATCATGTGGGGATGCTTTGAAGCCATGGGACCTGGTAAGGTTTTCTCATGCATCAAGGTGTAGGTAATCACTTCATGAAGACCCATACCAGTAAGGATGTGTTGAAGCTGACGCTTCATTTTCTGGGTTTCATTGAGTTGACCTAAGGTTTGTGTTAACCCTAAAGGAATGCTTTCAATCGCATCATAACCAATAAGTCGAATGATTTCTTCCACCACATCTTCTTTAATGGTAATGTCATCACGATGGGTTGGAATCACACACGTGAAGACGTCATTGTCTTCACGTGGTTGAAAGCCTAAAGCATCCAAAGCGTGATACACACGATCCACACTGAAGTGGGTTCCACAATGTTGATTAATGAATGCCAAGGACACGTCAATGATCGTTTCACTCACATTGGCTAATGGAGCAAAAGCGACAATCGGATGAATGCCTTTGGCTTGAGCCAAAGTGACAAGATAGTAGGTTGCTCTTTCCATGGTGGCCATGGTGGTCATGGGATCAATGAACTTGGCAAATCGAGCAGCCGCATCGGTTTGAATTTGAAGACGTTTGGAGGTGGCTTTAATGCGATCACGATCAAAATCAGCCACTTCAATGATGATGGAAGAGGTGGTTGGTAAAATCTTGGAGTTTTCACCTCCAATAATGCCACCCAGTCCCACGATGTCATCCATAGAAACAATGCATACATCCTGAGGTGTTAATTCATAGGTTGCTTCATCCAGTGCCATGTAAGGACCACTGTGGCCTTCACTGGCCCCTAAATGATCCTCATTAAGCAACCTACGATCATAGAAGTGAAGTGGATGTCCTGTCTCTAACATGACCAAATTAGAAATGTCTACGACATTGTTCACAGAGCGAATATTGTAAGCCATGAGAATGTTTTTAAGCCATTGAGGTGACTCAGCAATCGTAACATGTTCAATGATACGTCCTAAAAACTGTGTACATCCTGAGGTAGTTGAGGTAATACTTAATGGTGTGTTTTGCACATCATAAGCAATGAGTTCATGAGCTACAGGAAGTAACTCTCTTTTAAGGATGGCACTGACTTCTTGCGCCATCACAATAAGAGAATTCGCATTGGCACGATTAGGGGTCAATGACACATCAAAAATCGTGTCATTCCATCCTAACGCTTCTAAGACATCACTACCACATTCATAGTCACCACTTAACGTTGCAATACCTTCTTTTTGATCTTCAGGAATAAACTTATCGTCCAGTCCAAGTTCAGAATATGAACAAATCATCCCAAAGGAAGGATAACCTCTTACCGTGGTCGCTTTGATGGTGAGTTGTGGTAACACGGCCCCAACCTTAGCCACAATGACAGTCTGATTGGCGGCCACATTATCCGCACCACACACAATCTCAATCACTTCATCCCCCACATCCACGGTAGTGAGATGCAAGTGATCCGACTCTGGATGATCCACACAGGTCAATACCTTACCCATCACACAGCCTTTGATGGCCACCAAAGGACGCACGTCTTCTACTTCAAATCCAGCATGCGTGAGCGCATGCGCTAAAGCATCATCACTGATGCCACTTAAATCAACTCGCGTTGATAACCATTGTTTAGATAGAATCATGAGGTTTCTCCTTACTCAAATCGTTTGAACACAGATAAGAAGGGTTTTGCGTTGGTATAGAAGTGACGAATATCATCCACCCCATACTTCAGCATCGCAATACGCTCCACACCACATCCAAACGCAAATCCACTGACTTTGTCAGGATCATATCCTGCAATCTTAAGCACATGTGGATGCACCATCCCTGCCCCTAAGACTTCAATCCATCCGGTATGTTTACAAATACCACAGCCCTTGCCACCACAAATATGACAGGACACATCCACTTCCACACTGGGTTCAGTGAATTGGAAGTAAGAAGGACGCAATCTAATCTTACGCTCTTCCCCAAACATGGCTTTGGCAAGTGTTTCTAAAGTGTGTTTGAGATTAGCCATACTCACCCCTTCGCCTACCACTAAGCCTTCAATTTGCATGAATTGATGGGAGTGAGTCGCATCATCATCATCTTTGCGATACACTTTACCCGGACAAATGACTTTTAATGGCACATGAGGGGCACTGGCTTCGAGTGCTCTTGTTTGAATCGCCGTTGTGTGAGTTCGTAATAACCATTCCACATCAATGTAGAAGGTGTCTTGCATGTCACGGGCAGGATGATTCGCAGGAATATTAGCACGCTCAAAATTGTACAGATCCAACTCCACTTCAGGTCCTTCCACCACATGATAGCCCATGCCTAAGAAGATATCTTCAATGGCTTGTGTGACCATGGTTAAAGGATGAAGTGTCCCACTCGCAATGGTTGTGCCAGGAAGGGTCATATCCAAGGCTTCTTTTTTTAGATTCAGTGCTAATTCAATCGCTTCTAAACGAGTTTGAGCGGTTTCAAATGCCGCTTCTAAGCTTTGCTTCAGGGCGTTAACTTGAGCACCAAAGCTTTTGCGCTCTTCTGGATCTAACTCTTTTAACGTACTCATCAGTGAAGCGACACTTCCCTTTTTGGATAAATACTGTTGACGAACTTCATTAAGTGCAGCCATACTGTTGGCTGATTCAATGGCCAATAAGGCTTCTTGGTGAATTGCTTCTATGGACATATTGCCTCCTTAACATAAAAAAAACGTCTCTACTTCAGAAACGTTTGCACGCGGTACCATTCTGATTCACTCTTAAGAGTGCACCTCTAGTGGTGATAACGTGACCAACGGAAGGGTTACTTCTCTTATGAATTGAATAGTGTGTGATTCACTGAAGTCTTGCACCATCACTTCTCGCTAAAATAGAATCATGCTCACACCACGGATTCATGCATCGATTTTCGTCCTAATTATGACATACCTTCAATGATTTCTCAACCTTTTCGCGAAAATAAGCCATGCATCAAAATGGATCCTGCCATGGCCACATTCAAGGATTCCACATGATGCGTATGAATACGTACTTTGTGATCCGCTAACGCTTGAACACTTGAACTTACTCCGGCTCCTTCACTGCCTAAAACAAGCATGCACTTGTTTAACACCTTGAGTTCATTTAAGGTTTGGGCATTGTGAACATCACTGACTAACAGTTGATGGGGTGACCTTTCTAATAATGTCTTGAATGCTTCTAAACTTAGTGTTTGAATCTTGCATTGAAACAGTGCTCCCTGAGAAGCTGCAATGGCCTTAGGACTAAAAGGATCTGCACATCCTGGTAAAAGAATGACACTTAAAAAATCAAAGGCAGAAGCACTGCGAAGCAAGGTTCCCACATTACCTGGATCTTGTACACCATCCAAAACCAACACATGATCCGTAAGCGATCTATCTTTGATGATCTTGACCACACCTACCCAATGAGAAAGGGATGTGGTGGCACACAGTTTACGCATGACATTGTCACTCACTTGCGTGTAAGGAACTTCATGAAGGAGTGGATAATCTTTGATCCCATACACATGGGTTAACACCTTCGCTTTATACGCTTCCATGATGAGATGTTCCCCATCCACCAAGGTAAGTGAAAGCTGATCACGATGTTTTTTCATGTGCAGTTTACTTAAGTTTTGAATCGTTTCATTGTGGACACTGGTGATCATAGACATTCTCCTCATTAAAGATATCTTACCATATTTAAGACAGACAAAAAACAACACAGGCTAAGCCTGTGTTGGGTTTAATCATGTAGGATAGAATGACAACGATCACATAAATGATCTTCATGCACGGATGGCGTTACATTCCAACAACGTGGACAGCTATCACCTTGGGCTAATGCTACAGTGACACCACAGACATCATAGGATTTTGTGGCTTCACCAAAGCTGAATTGTGAGACAATGAGCCACTGTGCACACTTAACTTCATCCCCAATGGCTTGAGTGAGTAACGATTTTTGCTCATCATTCACTTGAAGTGTCACATGGGCTTGTAAGGATTTACCCATCACTTTCGCTTCACGTGCTTCTTCTAAGGCTTTGAGTACGTCACTGCGGATGTCAAAGAGGATTTCCCACTCTTCATCACTCAACGTGGTTAAAAGTGGTTCTAAGCTCTTAAATTCACTGAGGTGCACACTTTCATCACTGAGTCCAAGGGTATCCCATACTTCTTCACTGGTATGCACTAAAATAGGTGCTAATAAGCGGACAAGCATGTCCACAATTTCATGCAAGGTTGTTTGAACTTGACGACGACGAAGTGAGTTTTTCTTCTCAATGTAAAGAATATCTTTCGTAAAGTCCAAGTAATAAGCAGATAAGGTGTTGTTCATAAACACAAAGAGTTCAGAGATAAGGGTATTGAAGTCATACTCCAAGTAGGCTTTCTTGCCTAACTCATTGAGTTTGATGGCTTGATTCAGCACGTATTTATCCACTTCAGTCAAGGTATCTAAAGCTACTTTATTTTTAATGGTAAAATCCTCAAGACTCAAGTTACCTAACATGAATCTAAAGGTGTTACGCACTTTACGATACAGTTCAGCCGTTTGTTTGAGTAGTTCATCTGAGATTCTCACATCAGAGGTATAATCAATGCTTGATACCCATAAACGCAAGATATCCGCTCCAAGAGTAGAGGTGACTTTATTAGGATCAACCACGTTGCCTAAGGATTTACTCATCTTCTTGCCTTGACCATCCATGACAAAACCATGGGTTAAGACCGCTTTATAAGGGGCATGATCATGCGCTGCAACGCCCACAATGAGGGATGAATTAAACCATCCACGGTATTGATCACTGCCTTCAAGGTAAAGATCCACCGGTGTGGTTAAACCACGTGGTTTTAGGGCTCCTAAATGTGATGACCCCGAATCGAACCAGACATCCATGATGTCTGTCTCTTTTCTAAACCCATTGTTTGGAGATGAAGGATGGGTGTATCCTACTGGGAGTAATTCACTGGCTTCTTTTTCAAACCAGATGTTGGATCCATGTTTTTCAAACAAAGAGGCCACATGTTCAAAGACAGCTTCATCCAGAATTGGGGTAGCATCTTCAGTGTAAAGAATTGGGATTGGAACACCCCACGCACGTTGGCGAGAAATACACCAATCAATGCGATCTTTCATGATGTTATGAAGACGCAGTTGTCCCCATGATGGATAGAAGGTGGTTTTTTCGATTTCAGATAATAGTTTTGAACTGATCTTATCAATGGAGGCAAACCATTGGGTGGTTGCTCTAAAGATGACGGGTTTCTTAGTTCTCCAATCATGAGGATAACTGTGAGTGAACCATTCATGCTTGAGTAGTGCTCCCACTTCATCAAGTCTGACACTCACAGTCTTGTTGGCTTCTTCCGTGGTTTGTCCCACAAGCCACTCCCCTGCTTCAATCATCATGCGTCCTTGTTCATCCACAGGACAGTATGGCGTTAGACCATACTTTAGACCCACAATGTAGTCTTCGTTCCCATGGCCTGGAGCGGTATGAACACAGCCTGTCCCTGCTTCTGCACTGACATGATCTCCACAGATCACCATGGAGGTACGATCATACAATGGATGTTGGGTTAAGACATGTTCCACATCACTGCCTTTAAAGGTGGATAAGAAGGTGTATTCTGATAACTCAAATTCCTTCATGAGGGATTCAACCAGTTCATGAAGCACTACAAGGACACCTTTAGAAGTTTGTACACGAGCATAGGTCATGGTTGGATTCACACTGATGGCTAAGTTGGCTGGAATGGTCCAAGGCGTGGTGGTCCAGATCACAAAACGATCGTCCTTTTTCACCACCTCATGATCTTCAAGCACATTGAAGGCCACATAGATCGCCATGTCTTTTTTATCCATGTATTCAATTTCAGCTTCAGCCAAGGCAGTTTCAGAAGAAGGTGACCAATAAACTGGTTTTAATCCTTTATAAATCATGCCTGAAAGGGCCATTTTCGCAAAGACACGAATTTGTTCTGCTTCAAATTCAGGTTTAAGGGTAATGTATGGACGATCATAGTCCGCAACTGTCCCCAAACGTTTCATGTCCTTCATTTGGATATCGATTTGTTTGAGAGCATATTCTTCACACAACACTCTAAACTGAGCAACTGACATGCTCTTGCGATTCACACCTTGTTTGGCTAATGCGGTTTCAATAGGAAGACCATGGGTGTCCCATCCAGGAATGAAGGGAACATAATACCCTGCTAAAAAGCGTGAGCGTACCACGGTATCTTTTAAGATTTTGTTTAAGGCATGCCCAATGTGAATGTTGCCATTGGCATACGGTGGGCCATCATGCAAGACGAAAGGTGGATATCCTTCTCTTTTCTTGAGCATGGCCTCATAGAGTTGAGCTTGCTCCCAACGTTCTTGAAACACAGGTTCTTTCTGATTCAAGTTTGCCTTCATTTCAAAGGCTGTATTGGGCATATTCAGTGTCGATTTATAATCCATAATGTTCCTCCAAAGTTCAATAAAAAAACGCGCCATCTAAG
>CAYSNT010000020.1:6901-11202 GCA_964432505.1 uncultured Erysipelothrix sp. | reverse complement strand
ACACATATAAGACACCACTTAAGCGTGATCCAATTTGTGTTGCTAAGCGAATGCGCTGTGCTTCTCCTCCAGATAAAGAACCCGCAACACGATCTAGTGTTAAATAGGATAATCCCACGTTATCAAGAAACTGAAGTCGCTCTTTCACTTCTTTTAAAACTAAGCGTGCAATCTCTAAATCATGATCACTGAGTTTTAGCGAATGAATGAAATCAAGGCCTTGAGTGATGGAGAAACGTGTGAAGTCATAAATAGAATGTTGGCTTAACTTGACACACAATGCCATTTCATTGAGTCGTTTACCTGAACACGTTGGGCAAGTACTTTCACTCATGAAAGATCCATACCAATCTTTAGCCATATTGGAAGATGTTTCAAAGAAACGACGTTGAATGAGAGTTAAAACCCCTTCAATTCTTTCGTTGCGTAAATAGGTGTTACCACTACGAGAATGAATCGCGTATTTAATGGGTCCCTTAGAACCATGAAGCACGATATCTTTATGTTCATCAGAGAGTTTTGATATTGGGATATTCATAGGAATGGAATAGTGATCACAGAGTGTTTTGAAGTTTTGCCACTCTATGTTTTCACTGTCCACGATGTTTTTATAATAGCGTATTCCCCCTTGAAGAATTGAAAGGGAATCATCAGGAATGAGTAAGTCAATATCAACTTGTTGAATGACCCCAAGTCCTTTGCATGTTTCACACGCTCCCAATGGGGAGTTAAATGAGAATAAGCGAGGTTCTAAATGAGGAAGTGAAAAACCACACTCAGCACAAGCATAATTGGAAGACATGAGGGTTTCTACCCCATCAATGAGCACTAAGACTAAACCACTAGAAAGTTTTAAAGAAGTTTCAATGGAATCATACAAACGAGATTGAGCCTGATCACTTAAAATCAAACGATCCACCATGACCTCAAGCGTATGCTTATTGTTTTTGTTGAGTTGAATGTCATCTTCTAATAGTTTCATCTCACCATTCACTCGAATGCGCACAAACCCTTGTTTCATTAAATCATTCATTAAATCTTTGTGGGTTCCCTTTTGATTACGAATCACTGGAGCTAACAGTTCAATCTTAGCACCACTTTTCGCACTCATCACATGATCCACCATGGTTTTGATCGACATTCCTACAATCGGATGATGATGTATTGGACAGGTTGGGGTTCCTACACGAGCATACAATAAGCGTAAGTAATCATAGATTTCAGTCACCGTTCCTACTGTAGAACGGGGATTATTGGATGTGGTTTTTTGATCAATCGCAATGGCTGGCGATAATCCTTCAATGGAATCCACATCAGGTTTTTCCATGTTGCCTAAAAATTGACGGGCATAAGCCGATAAAGATTCAACGTATCGACGTTGTCCTTCGGCATAAATAGTATCAAACGCAAGGGAGGTTTTCCCACTGCCTGATAAGCCTGTCATGATAATGAATTGATTGCGTGGAAGCGTGAGGTTAATGTTTTTAAGATTGTTAACTCTTGCTCCTTTAATCACGATTTGATCGTTTTTCATAGTTCACCTTTAAGTTCAAAGAGGGCATCACGTAGTAAAGCTGCACGCTCAAAGTCTAAGACCTTCGCCGCCTCCAACATATCCTTTTCAATTTGGGCAATGATCGCTGCTTTATCTGAAGCACTTACTTTGCCATGTTTTTGAATGAGACGACGTGTAATCTCTTCATTTTCTTTCCCTGCCACACTGTGAGCAATATCTTTAATAATTGTTTTAGGAACAATATTGTATTTCTTGTTGTGTTCTTCTTGAATGTGACGACGACGGTTGGTTTCATCAATCGCCTTCTTCATCGAATCGGTCATCTTGTCCGCATACATGATGACACTACCTTCATCATTACGTGCAGCACGTCCAATGATTTGAATGAGTGATCGTGAGGAGCGTAAGAAACCTTCTTTATCCGCATCCAAGATTGCAATCAAGGACACTTCAGGAATATCTAATCCTTCACGCAGTAAGTTAATTCCAACCACACAATCATACTTCCCTTTACGAAGTTGACGAATGATTTCAATCCGTTCTAGGGTTTTTGTTTCATGGTGAAGATACACGGCATTGATTTCATGAACAAGAAGATAAGAGGTTAACTCTTCAGCCATCTTTACCGTTAAGGTAGTGACTAAAACCCGTTGATTCTTTGCTTTACGTTTCATGATTTCTTCCATTAAATCATCAATTTGACCATAGGATGGACGAACATGAATGATTGGATCCACTAAACCCGTTGGACGAATGATTTGCTCAACCACACGATGATTGACTTTGTCTAGTTCAAAATCTCCTGGGGTGGCGGAAACGTAAATCGTTTGTTTTGGTAAGGTTAAAAACTCTTCAAAACGAAGTGGTCGATTATGCAATGCGGAAGGCAAACGGAAGCCATAATCCACAAGTACCTTCTTACGAGCTTGATCTCCATTGAACATGCCTCGTACTTGAGGTAAGCTCACATGGCTTTCATCCACCACAAACAAGAAATCATCAGGAAAGAAATCAAAGATGGTGTAAGGACGTTGTCCAGGGGTTCTCGCATCAATGTGCATGGAGTAGTTTTCAATACCAGAACAATACCCAAACTCACGTAAGGCTTCAATGTCATATCGGGTACGTTGTTCTAAACGTTGCATCTCTAAGAGTTTGTTTTCTGCTTTAAGTTCCTTTAATCTGTGTTCTAATTCGATTTCAATTGCATTGGCAGCTTCTAATATCTGTGGTTTAAAGCGTGCATATTCGGTCGCAGGAAAGATATTGTAAAGCATGTACCCTGAATTGACTTTAAAGGTGATTGGATCAAGTTCCACAATCCGCTCAATTGTATTATCAAAGAATTCCACTCTTAAAACAAACTCATCGGTATACCCTAAGGCAATATCAATGACATCCCCTTTAACTCTGAAGGTTCCTTTAGATAACTCAGTATCATTGCGGGTATATTGACGAAGTACCAGTTTACTGATGAGTTCATCACGATCCATGGTTTCATTGACTTTAATCGTAAAAAACATATCCCGATAATTGTTAGGATCACTTGAAGCATAGATGCAAGCTACTGAAGCAACCACGATCGTGTCTCTTCGAGTCAAGATAGAGTTGATGGAGGATAAGCGAAGCATATCCAGTTCTTGGTTAATGGTGGCTGACTTCTCAATGTACGTGTCGGTTCGAGGCATGTAGGCTTCGGGTTGATAGTAATCGAAGTTAGACACAAAGTATTCCACACGATTGTTTGGAAAGAAGGATTTAAATTCATTGTAAAGTTGCCCTGCTAGGGTTTTATTATGAACAAGCACTAAGGTTGGTTTATTGACGTTTGCGATTACTGAAGAGATCGTAAACGTCTTCCCTGTTCCAGTCGCTCCTAAAAGGACTTGAAAAGGTTTACCTTCTTCAAGGCCTTGAGTTAATTCTTCAATCGCTTTGGTTTGATCCCCTGCGCTTGAATATGGAGCGATAAGTTGAAACGTTTCATTCATCATGGTTGTAAAAGTTCTAACGCTTTCAAGAGTTGTGGATCAAGTTGACGTTTGTTGGTGTACCACTCACGGTAGACTTGAGTGTACAAGGAACGATAAATTTCTGGTGTTAATGATTCAACACTGCCAATGAAGGTGGTTTGAGCATACGCATTAAGTGCTTCCAAGGTTTGAAGTGAAAAGTATCCATCCATGCGTCCTGGATTATAACCTAAGAAATCAAGCGCTTGTTGGGCAATTTGTGTGAAGTCGGAAACAGTATCCACTAATACGAGATCGGTATCATTCATCAGTTTACGCTCATTCACAAAGAATGGATGTAACGTTACTTCCACATCTGGCGTAATCCCAACATCTTGTATGGAGTTACCCTTTGGACTTAACCATTGAGCCGTAGTGACTTTAAGTGCAGAACCATCTGAGAAAGGACGTGTGATTTGAACGGTTCCCTTTCCAAAAGTGGTTACTCCCACTAAAGTAAAGTTACCTTGTTCAGACATGGCAGCTGCTAAGACTTCAGAAGCACTCGCAGAGTTTTGATTAACGAGAATGATGATCTCTTCAAAATTAGTATAACGAGATTGTGTTGCCACGAAACCTTGTTCAACACGACCATCACGAAGTTGTTGTTGAATGATGAGGGTATCTTTATCTAAGAAGAAAGCTGATATTTTAAGGAGTGTGTCTAAGAATCCTCCTCCATTATCACGCAAATCGATGATGAGTTTTGTAGCATTGGCTTGTTTAAAATCATCAAGATACACTTTAACTTGCTCAGCCGTATCAGATCCAAA
>CAYSNT010000020.1:0-6801 GCA_964432505.1 uncultured Erysipelothrix sp. | reverse complement strand
CCCACAAAGTTTGTGGTAATGGAGTTAGAAAATTCAAGATATTCTTCAGGAGAAAAGTATTCGGTGTAAGGGTCACCATTTTGTTCAATCATGCCTTTGATGGCTCGTTCAATGAGAGTTTGATCAATGTTTTCAATGTCTTTACCATAGAACCATGTAGAGGATAATGTGTTGATAATCGCATCTAAACGAGCGAATCGGGAACTATCCACAGGGGTGATGTTGGTGACATTCAGTTGTGCCGAAATAAGCCATCCTGTAAGGAAGGCAATCACAATGAGCACAATGAGGAAACGATTCGTCCATCGTTGTCGAGATAAAGCACTGATTTCATCTGGCCAACGGTGTTTTTCTAAGTGAATTACAACTTTTTCTTCTTCCATAGCGAACACTCCTTTAAGTGGTATGACTCATTGTATCACACACCTATCAAATCTCTTGTTGATGATGCTTTGTGAGATAAAAACGGTTAGTCATCTTATAATTATACTCCTAAATGATTTATTTCACACAAAAAAGAGTATAATTAAAGTTAAATTCTTGGAGGTCTTATGAGAAAAGATTATATCGATCGTTTTATACGTTACGCAAAAATCAATACCCGCTCTGATTCAACTAGTACCACCATTCCATCCACTCCTTCCCAGTGGGATTTTGTGGTGATGTTGAAAAAAGAATTGGAAGACATTGGTTGTGTTGATGTCTTTACCAATCCAGATAATGGTTTTGTGATGGGTACATTGAAAGGGAATACAGATAAGAATGTATCCCCTATTGGTTTTATTTCCCATGTGGATACAGCTGATTTTAATTCAGAGAACATTCAACCGCAGATCATTGAAAATTATGATGGTGATGTCATTATGCTTGATCCTTCTTCAAATACCACTCTTGACCCAAAGGTGTTTCCTAATCTTAAGAACTATGTTGGTCATACACTCATTACTACTGATGGAACCACATTGCTTGGAGCAGACGATAAAGCAGGTATCACGGCGATTATTGAAGCATTACGTTTCTTAGTAGCTCATCCAGAGATTGCTCACGGTGATGTTAGAGTAGCATTTGGACCAGATGAGGAAATTGGTGTTGGTGCAAATCGTTTTGATGTTAAGGCTTTTAATACTGATTTTGCCTATACTGTGGATGGTTCATATAAAGGTCAAATTGAATATGAGTGTTTCAATGCTGCATCCGCAACTGTAAACATCACTGGTATTTCTGTTCATCCTGGTACTGCTAAAGACAAGATGATTAATGCCTTTAAATTGGCTATGGAGTTTGATGCTCACTTACCTCAAGATGAAGTACCAGAAAAAACTTCTGGAAGAGAAGGATTCTTCTTATGCACCTCCATGACTTCAACCATTGAAGATGCGACTATGCATTACATCATTCGAGATCATGATAAGGAGAAATTCTTAGACAAGAAAGCAAAGATGCTTGAAATTAAAGACCTTCTTTCACAGAAATATCCAAAAGCGAAAATTGATGTTGTTCTTAAAGATTCTTATTATAATATGGCAGATAAAATTAAAGAAGACATGAGAAGTGTGGAGTTAGCACAAGAAGCCATGCATGCTTTAAACATTAAACCAATCATTGAACCTATTCGCGGCGGAACCGATGGTTCTAAGATTACTTTCATGGGAATCAATACCCCTAACTTGTTTACTGGTGGGGAGAACTTTCATGGGAAGTATGAGTTCTTAAGTGTCGATGATGGATTAGCTTGTGTTCAAACCATCGTGAAGATGATTGAACTGCACGCTACAAAATAAAAAACAGAGTCAGTTCATTGAACTGACTCTTTGTTTATTAATACGCTACTCCATATCTTACATTAAACACATCAAGTGGGTTTAAACGACAAGGGGCACGATTACCTGTGACTGAACAACGAGTACCCATACCTTGAGTTCCAAATCCAGCGCCAAAGGAGAATGATCCATTCCAATTACGGACATAGTAATCAATACTGTTAGTGCCTAAATAAATGACTTCAATGTGTAAGTGAGGCCCAGTTGAAGATCCACTGGAACCGTTTCTACCTATCACAGTCCCTTGGGTCACAATTTGTCCCCATTTGATTGGAGAGTCTTTTTGTAGATGGAAGTAAATGACCAAATAAGATCGTCCTGCAATGTTGGTCACCAATAAAACCTGGTTACCTCCAGAATTAACTCCTGGTGCACCACAATTATTGCCTAAATAGCCATAAGTTGGACATGAATTTGCACTGTAGAGGACATAACCATTCCCTACTGCTTTAATGTCTTTTCCAACAGGAGCAGCGAAATCAACACCTAAGTGGACGCCACCTGATGGATAATACCAAGCTCCAGCTGAAATTCTAAATCCAGGATCCATAGGACGAATCCAACCTGGTGAAGCAGCGATTTGGTTCAGTGCTGTTCCAATCTTTTTGATTTGTTCATTAAATTCACTCAAGTCAGACAATGCTTCTCTTTCAAGAGAAACCAGCTCTGCTTCTTGTTTGCGATACTCCGCAACAATGATTTCGATTTGTTCTTTGAGTCCTGCTAACGTTTCTTGGTTAGTTTGAATGTTTTCACGGTTTGCTAATAAAGCTTCTTTTTGTCGATCAAGTTCAATTTTTTCGTTTTCAATAATTTCAAGTTCTTCTTTAATTTGTAGAATGATGGCTTTGTCTGAATCTGTAATGTCTTTGATTCCTTCTATTCGACGAACTAAATCAGCCATTGAGCTTGAGCCCATGATGATTTCAATGTAGCCATTCACATTGATGAATCCTTGTAACGCTAACATTCTTTCTTTTATGGTATTGTTTCGTGTTTCAACACTAATTTCTAAGCGCTCAATGTTGTCTTCAATCTCAACAATGCTTTTCTCCATAGACAAGATGGAGCGATTAAGTGTGTTGATTTGGCGTTCTAAGGTTTTAATGTCTTCTTCATATTGGCTTATTTGTGAAGTGTATTTTGTAATATCTTTTCGAATATCACTAATATCTGCACGTAAACGATTTAAATCTTTTTTCGCATCAGCTGCTTTCTTGTTCAAGTAATCTTGAAACGCTTTACATGTTGCCACATTGTCACGTACAGTCGTACCTAAACAGAGTGCTTCATAGTACTCTTCGTTTTTCGCAAAATCTGTATTCGCATTGGAGAGGGTTGCCCCAAAATCCACTGCTAACAGAAGAATGAGGAATAAGAGAATAACTTTCTTCATCGTTTCCACCTCAAGTGTTTTCCAACTGAGATTCCACTTCCAAATAATCCTACTCCCATCGCAATAAGTACCATTACGGATGAAACATAGTATACAAATGGAAATGGTTGGACGAGTGCAAACATCGGAGTGACAAATTGTCCTCCCATGGTATCAAACAACCAAATATAGCCAAAAGCAATCAAAGCAATAGGGAAAATTGAACCAAACAAGCCAATGAGAATCCCTTCAAATAAGAATGGAATACGAATAAATCCATTGGTTGCTCCAACGGTACGCATGATTTGAATTTCTAATGATCGTGATGCGATTGAGAGTTTGATGGTGTTCGCAATCAAGAAGATGGCAATTAAGCCAAGCCCTGCAACTAAAATATAGACGAATTGACGAATATTTTCAAGTAAGGCTAAAAGTTCAATGACGCGTACCCCTCCATAAGCGACTGCTTCTACTCCTTCAAGATTACGGATTGAACTAGCAACAACCTCAATATCCACTCCATCTTCAATCTCAACAAGATAAGCCATACGAAGAGGATTATCAGGTCCTCGATAGGATTCAAAGATGACTCCACTCTCTCCAAAGGAAGCAATCATTTCATCAAGTTCATTGTCTTTCGACGAAAAGGTAGCAGTTTTAACACCTACCAGACTGCGAATACTGACGCCTAACGTGTTGACACTAGCATCATCTTCATATCTTGGATCAATCTTAACATGAATATTGACACTGCCTTCAACCGCATAGGTAAATTGTTCAATGTTTAGGGTAATCACCAAAAATAGTCCTACAAACAATAAAGTAATCGTAATGGTTGAAATACTTGAAAGCGTCATAGCCATATGACGTATTAAACCAATAAATGCTTCTTTAAGATGACGAAGGATTCGACTCATTCTTTGTATCCTCCTGCCACTAAATCGGACACAAGATATCCATCTTGCAATGCAATCGTACGACGACGGTGATTGTTAACGAGTGTTTGATCATGGGTTACCATTAAAATGGTGGTCTTTTCATCACGATTGATTTTTTCTAAAATATCAATGATTTCTTTGGATTTTGCTGGATCAAGGTTTCCAGTAGGTTCATCACAAATCAACACTTTAGGTTGGTTGGCAATCGCACGTGCGATGGCTGCTCTTTGTTGTTGTCCACCAGAAAGTTCATGAGGATATGCACTGAGTTTATCACTTAACCCAACAAGAGCACAGACTTCACGAGCTCGTTTGCGTGCACTCATCATAGGTGCATTCACAACTTCTAACGCAAATAAGACATTCTCAAAGACTGTTTTCTTTTCAAGTAGTTTAAAATCTTGAAAGACAACACCTAAATTCCGTCTATAAACAGGGACTTTACTGTGACGCAATTTACCGACATTCACTCCTGCTACTTCAACGCTACCTTTGGTCGGAATTTCTTCACCATTAAGTAGACGAATAACCGTGGATTTGCCTGAACCTGTTGGTCCAATCACATACACAAATTCGCCTTGTTCTATCGTTAAACTAATCCCATTTAGAGCATGTGTCCCATTAGGATAGGTTTTATGTACTTGTTTGAGAATAATCATTTCTTGGTCCTATCTATCAATTCAACCTACCCCCCATAGGGTGATTACACTTTATATTGAAAACTAAATCCATACCCTTTAACTTCCGTTGAATCGGTTACAATTAAAAAGGCATTTGGGTCTATACTGGTAACTAAATCATTCAATTGAGGATATTGGTTCTTCATTACCACAGTCATAATAACGGGTTTTGGACTTCCAGTATACCCTCCACTGGCTTGCAGAATAGTTGTTCCTCGATCCACCTTCTCATGAATCAATTTTAAAATCTGTTCATAATGATCAGAAATAATATACACCATCTTCGCTTGTGTTTCACCAAAAACTAAAACACGATCGATGACATATGATGCCGCAAACACGGAGATAAAACCTGTTAAGACAGCTTGTAATCCATAGTTGAAGAAACCCAAGGCAACTGTAATACCATCAATGATGAACACCCAGGTTGCTATTTCAATTCCTGTAAACTTATTCAGCACAAGTGGAGGAACATCCATGCCTCCTGTACTTGCCCCTTGCCTTATGGTAATACCAACACCTAAACCCGCAATAATTCCACCATATAAGCTTGCAAGTAAAGGGTCTACACCAAGGGCTGGCATACTACGAGTATACGTTAAGAATATAGGATAAAGAATGGACGATAAAGCGGTTGTCATCGCAAATCCTCTTCCTAGAATCAGTGCTCCTAACACAAACATTCCAATGACTAAAGCGTCAATGATGATTTTTGGATCCAATGGAATGATTGGTTTTAAGGCAATGGCCAAACCAGCTACACCACCTGAAAGAATATCATAAGGTAAAATAAAAGCGCCTACAGCTAAAGCGAGCAAATAATTGCCAATAACAATTAAGACAAGTTTCCTTATGGTCGTCATGGTGATGGATTTCATGACTGTATTATAACAGAAGAAACTCTTTACGATAACCCACATCATTTGACAAACTGACAATTTATATGTATCATTGGGGTTGTTAGTTTTGATTTTAATCATGAATAGGAGGAAATACTAATGAAAAAACTATTCTTACTTTTTGCATTGTCGATTTTAGTCTTAGCGGGGTGTGCCCCTTCATCAAGCACAACCAAATTGACTTTCGCCAATGCTGGATGGGATTCCATTGCATTCCATAATGCCACCATGGGAACCATCATTGAAACGTTATATGGATATGAATGGGATGAAGTGATGGGTTCTACTCCAATTACTTATGAAGCCTTAATGAGTGGAGAAATTGATATTTATTCTGAAATATGGACCGATAATCTTGCATCATACGAAAATGATGTTGCGACAGGTCGATTTGAACTCTTAGGCATGAACTTTGATGATAATAACCAAGGACTTTATGTTCCTCGTTATGTCATTGAAGGAGATCCAGAACGTGGAATTGAACCTATGGCCCCTAACTTACGTTATGTATCTGACTTACCTCAGTACTGGGAATTGTTCAGAGATGAAGAAGATCCATCCAAAGGTCGTCTGTATGGAGGAATTCCTGGATGGGCGGTTGATGAGATTTTAAGAAATAAATTTGATCATTTAAACCTTGGAGAGACATTTAACTATTTCTCACCAGGAAGTGATCCTGCCTTATCCGCTGCATTAGCTGGTGCATATGAGCGTGGTGAAGCGATTGTTGGTTACTATTGGGAACCAACCTGGTTGATGGGTTTATATGATTTTGTCTTACTTGAAGATGAACCGTTCAATGAAGCTTTATTTGCACAAGGTGTAGGAGAATTCAAGAGTTCTGATGTCACCATTGGTGTAAGAAGAGGATTCTCAAGTGAATTCCCTGAAGTTGCTGAGTTCTTATCAAAGTATTCAACATCATCATCATTAACTTCTAGTGCCCTTTCTTACATTGAAGAAACAGGTGCAAGTTATAAGGATGCTGCTAAGTGGTTCATTCTTAATCATCAAGATTTAGTTGCCACATGGCTCAGTGCAGAAGAGTTTAATACCCTCATTGCTGCATTACAATAAAAAACAAGGAGA
>CAYSNT010000019.1:0-11384 GCA_964432505.1 uncultured Erysipelothrix sp. | reverse complement strand
GTACTAGGACTAAGCAATAAACCAAAGTCCTTAGCATCATTTAACCATGCCGTCTCATTATGATGAGGTTGTAACTTGAAATACACCATGTTGATGTCTCTGTGAGAGAGTCGAACTTCATATCCTGTTTGCACTAAGTGGTGAGCGATAAGATCTGCACGTTTATGATCCTCAACCAAACGATCAATATGATATTCAAGTGCATACAAACCAGCAGCTGCAAGTATTCCCCCCTGTCTGATCCCTCCACCCAACATTTTTCGATATCGACGTGCTTGAGCAATCATGCTTTTTGATCCACACAGCATCGATCCAATGGGAGCACCTAATCCTTTGGATAAGCAAAACATAAGAGAATCAGATTGACCAATAACTTTTTTAAGTGGAGCATTCAAAGCAATGTGTGCGTTAAATAGTCGTGCTCCATCCATATGAACCTTGTATCCATCACTGTGAGCTTGTTGGATGACATCATTCATTTCGTTGATTGAGACAACTCGACCATCACCAAGAGCGTTTTCAACCACCACACAACGAATTTTTGGAAAATGAATGTTATCTAAACCACGATACTTATGAAGATCATTGGTAGTGAGATAACCTACGTCATTATGAACCAGTTGAGGGTAGACACTTGAGAGTAAACTGATTGCTCCTACTTCATAACGATTCACATGAGCATTGGTATGCATTAACACACCATCACCTTTTTGAGTATGGCACATGATAGCTAATTGATTTCCCATGGTTCCTGACAACACAAACAAAGCATCTTCAAACCCAGTCAAATGAGCCACATGACGTTCCAATTGCTTTAAAGTAGGGTCATCTTCATACACATCATCACCCACTTCAGCATCCATCATATAAGCTCTCATCGCTTGTGTCGGTTTAGTTACAGTATCACTTCTAAAGTCAAACATAGGGTTCTCCTTAAATTGTTCTTTCTTTTTCTTCCAACATTGAGTAAACTACTTGTGAAAGGATTTTTCGTATGAACTCATTACTCAATTTTCTATTTTTTGCATCCAATGGTAAAGTGCTAATTGCCCTCATTACCTTCATTGTATCACTAGTCTTAACCCTCTGGTTAGGAAAAAAATACCACCTCAATAAACTTCAAATGATGATGTTTGTTTTATTGGTCTTGTTTTGGGCATCCATCAACATCATTCGCTCTTATCGTCGTGTGTATGCCATTTCTGATGTGGATGTGGGTGGACTAGGGCTTGATGGCTTAGTCACAGCATCCATCGTCTCTGCCTATGGATTAATTTCCATTTTTGCTCGCTTACCTATCTTTATTCTTTCAGATTGGTTTCAATCTCGTAAGTGGTTCATTGGCATTGCTTTATGGGCCATCATGCTCACAAGCATTTATGTGGTTGTTCAACCTGATGCAACTTCATTGTATTTATCCTCTCTCGCTTTAGGACTTGGTGCAAGCATGCTTGCACTGTTCAATGTCATGTTTTCAGAAACCTTTGATCCTAAGGAAGCACTCGTTTCTGTCTCAATCCTATCAATTGCGCCTTTAATGGCGGAATTTTTGGTTGCTCCTTTACAAACCTATGCAACTCAAGAAGCAGTCAAGAACTATACACTATTATGGTCATTGTCAGCTGGATTAGCTTTAATTGCTTTTGTGTTGCTTTTAGGACTTAAAGACAATAAAACCAAAGTCACTAACTTTAAGCTCTCCACATTCTTTAGAATCCTTCTAACTCCACGCTTTCTATTCATTGCTTTGTTTGGTGTATTAGTGTCATTTGTTAGATTCTCAACTTCTTCTGCTAACATGGTGGCTTATGCACGAACCGATGTGGTGAATATGTCTGCTTTATTAGTGGCTTATTTGGATGTTGTATTCACACTCTTTCAACTCGGTGCTGGTGTCATGGTTGGGATATACCTCAAACAAAAACTGGGTGTTAAATGGACACTGGTGCTTGGATTAGCTCTTTCAGGAGCCTTTGCCTTGATTGGAGCACTCAGTACTCATGATTTAACTTTATTCTTTGCCTATGGACTCAATGGCTTTGGTTATGGAATTACTTATAATCTTCTTTTAGGGTTAGCTTTAAGCTCCTTTATTAAAGAAGAAAGGGAAATGTCCATGGGGATTTACCAAACTTTCTTTGCGGTTGGGATTTATTATGGAGATCAAATCTACGGATTAGTGATGCAGTGGGTGAAAGGCCTTGTTGAAGGAGCCGCCCTTTATCAAACAGTCTTTTTAGGAACAGCAGGATTAGTAACCTTCCTCATTATCTTAGTCCTCATCATTGTGAATGGGAAAATCAAACAAGGTCTAGAGGCATGAAACTGTTTGTTGAAGTGAATTCCACTGAAAACCTACGCCTTATACTTGAAAGTCAAGCTGACATTTGTGTCATTGGGCTTCGAGGTTTTTGCGGTGAGAGAATCATGAGTGTCACCTTTGAAGAATTAGTCCCTCTCATCACCATCATCCATGATCATGGTAAAGAAGTATGTCTTTTCTTCCCTTATATCCTTTTACAATCCCATTTTAAAACCAATGAAGAAACTTTGAAGCAAGTAGCACACTTGAATCTTGATTATATTGCATGTGGGGATGTAGGATTAGGATATTTTCTCAAACAGCACCAAAGCAAAGCAAAACTCATTTTTATGAATGAAACCATGATTGCGAATACTTTTGATGCACACACCTTTTTAGATTCAGGATTTGATTTATTTACTCCCGCAATGGATATCACGCTAGAGAAGAAACGTATCTTTGTACATCAAATGCCATAGCAGGCATTGTTTCAATTGTGTGGAACCCATCTTATCTCAACATCACATCGTCCACTTCTTCGTTCATACTATGATGTCATTAATAAAGAAGATGGGCCAAATCAAGTGAAACTAAAGGAATTATCACGAGATGCGAAATATTTTGGCTTAGAAGATGATCAAGGCTTTCATGTTTTTCATGACCGCCTTCTTGTCTTAGATGATCCCGCTTTTCTTGCTTGTGATTATGGATATCTTTCTTCCTTGTTTGTGAACGTCAAAGAAACATTACTGTGGATTGAGATGCTTAAGAATCATACATTCTCATATGACACAGTTAAACACCATTCTACTCTTCATGTCTATCATGGATTAGAAGAAACCGATAAAGGATTGGAGGCTGGAACATGAGTGTAGAACTGCTTGCTCCTGCTGGAGATTTACTGCGATTAAAAGTGGCCTTCGATTTTGGGGCTGATGCGGTGTTCATTGGAGGGAAAGCTTTTTCTCTTCGAGCACGTGCATCCAATTTCACAATGGATGATATCCAACAAGGCGTAAAAATTGCGCATGATCGCGGTAAGAAGCTGTTTGTGACAGTCAACATTGTTCCTCATGAAGACAACTTTGAAGGCATTGAACAGTACTTAACACAACTCAACGCAATGGGTGTTGATGCGATCATTGTCGCAAGCATTGCGATGGGGAAAATCAGTAAACGTGTTGCCCCAAACATGGAAGTGCACATCTCAACTCAAGTCAGTGCAGCTAATGAACATGCTTTAAGATTTTATAAGTCCCTTGGTTTTGATCGTGTTGTCCTTGCACGAGAATGTTCACTTGAAGATGTCAGAGCCATGGTGAATCTGAATATTTTACCAATAGAAGTGTTTATCCATGGAGGCATGTGTGTCAATGTTTCTGGAAGATGCACCTTATCTAATCACATGTCACTGCGTGATGCTAATCGTGGAGGATGTGCTCAAAGCTGTCGTTGGCGTTATGAGTTAACTTCCTTGGATGAACAAACCATGATTTCAGATCCTAATTTAACATTCACGATGTCATCCAAAGATTTGAATGCTACTCCACACCTTAAAGAACTATTGGAAATGAATGTGGCTTCTCTTAAGATTGAAGGCCGTATGAAAAGTGAGTATTATGTTGCGACCATTGTGAATGCTTACCGACATTTCATTGATCATGTGGATGAGTTGGATGAAGACAATCATGTGGCATCGACACTCGTTGAATTATCCAAAGCAGCATCACGTGCGACCTTTGATGGGTTCTATAAGACATTACCTCATTCTTCATCCATCTTATATGGCATCAATGGGGGAGGAATCAATCAAGATTTTGTGGGGGTAGTTCGAAAGATTGAAGGCGATCGTATGTGGGTTGAAGTGCGTAATGTATTTAATGAAAACGATGTTTTAGAAGTATTTGGACCCAACCATGAGAATCGTCAATGGATTGTGAGTAATATGAGAAACGAGGATGAAGAAAGCATTACCCGAGCTTACCAGCCCATGTCTTGGGTGTCAATGCCATGCATTCATCCAATAGAAATTGATGAGTTCATCAGAAAGGTAACACCATGATTCTAGAAGGAGCACTCAGTGTTAAAGCTGCACTGACGTATCAAAGACGTAAGATTCACGAAGTGATTCTTCCTTTAAAGTTATCCAAGGATCAAGCTTATATCTATCATCTTGCGAAGAAAAACAACATTAAAGTTAAACAGGTAGATGATGTTAGTCATTTATCCACAGGAAGAACCCATGGGGGTGTATTGGCTATTGTTGAAGCGATCCCCTTCAATGTTCAACCATCATATCAAGGATTAGTGCTGATTGTGGAAGGGGTAGATGATCCCTTCAACTTAGGTATGATCATGAGAACCACGGCTATCAGTGGATATACCACCATCATTACCAACACCAAAGACTTTTACATTCATGAAGCAACGATTGTGAAGTCCTCAGCAGGCATGAGTGAAGCGTTAGAATGGATTCGCAGTGATGATATTCCATCATTACTCAAAGCATTCAAAGCCAAAGGGTATTATACCTATGCTGCACAACGCAGTGAACAATCCACTGCTTTTGATCGTATTCAATATCGTACACCAAGTGTGTTAGCGGTGGGTGGAGAGAAACGGGGGTTATCCAAAGAGATACTTGAGTTATGTGATCATCATGTTGTAATTGAGTATCCATCCAACCAACGAGTGGCATTGTCAGCCGTTTCCGCAACCTCCATCCTAACCTATCACATTGGTCGTTCAAACTTGTGATATACTTATCTATATGAAACTAAACATTGCCTTAGGACAAATACGAGTTAAAGCTGGTCACATTCAAGACAATGTCAATGCGATGCTTGACATGATTCAAGAAGCTAAACTAGCTGGAAAAGACATGATTGTCTTTCCTGAAATGTGCATCAGTGGATACATCTTAGCGGATCACTACAATGATCAGGCCTTTTTAAGTTATGCCTATTCCATGAATCAGAAAATACTTGAACAATCAGAGGATATCATCATTGTTTGGGGAAACATTGGATTATCGATTCATGGTGAATCTATTACAGGGCATGATGGTCGATTTGGTCGTTTCAATGCAGCTTATATGGCTTATCAAAAGCAATATGTTTTAAGAGAAAACGCTGACAATACTCCACAAGTGAAGACACTCCTTCCTAATTATCGTATTTTTGATGATGCTCGCTATTTTTTAAGTTCGTTAGACCTCAAACAAAAATACTCCCTTGATTTTTTCTCCCCCTTCATTGTTACTGTAAGAGATGAAACCTATCGTATTGGTTTAGAAGTATGTGAAGATTTATGGAGTAAGGATTATGAAATCAACCCAACTCTGAAATGGGTCAATGCGGGAGTGGATTTAATCATTAATATTTCCGCATCACCGTGGACCCTTAATAAAGAGACTTCACGTTTTAAAGCCTTGAGATATCATCACCAACAAGTCTTATCTTTTCCATACTTTATTTATGTGAATCAAGTAGGCTTTCAAAACAACGGTAAGAATGTCATTGGATTTGATGGAGGATCGATGATGTTGGATCCTTCACTTCAACCGATCTTACAAGGCAATGATGATTTCAAAGCCGAATGTGTGATGTCTAATGATCCTCCATCCATGTCGCAATCAAAATTATTGAGTGGACTCATTGAAGCGGTTAAGTGCTTTGATGAAGAAGTTCTTCCTTTTAGACCCCCTTGGATAGTTGGATTATCTGGTGGGTTAGACAGTTCAATCGGAGCAACCCTTCTCACTTTGGCCCTTGGAAAAGAGCGAGTCATTGGGGTAAACATGGCAACTCAATACAATTCTCAAGCCACCATATCTAATGCGCAAAAGTTAGCAAAAAAACTAGGTATACGCTACAGTGAAGGAAGCATTGAACCACTGGTGAAATGTACCCATGAAGTTAGTGAAGCCTTTGGGTTTGAGCTCACCAGCTCTTTAGCGCAAGAAAATGCTCAATCTCGAATCCGTGGACATTTACTATCAAGCATCGCCTCAAGTGTAGGAGGTGTGATTCTTAACAATGCTAATAAAGTAGAAACAGCACTAGGCTATACAACACTGTATGGAGATACCATAGGAGCATTAGCTCCGTTGGGAGACTGCACTAAGCTACAGCTCTTTGAATTGGCCAATGAAATTAATACCTTGTTTAAGGAAGAAATCATTCCACACAACTTGATTGGACAAATCAGTGACAAAGGAGTTACTTTTGAACTCCCTCCAAGTGCTGAACTCAAAGATAAACAAGTGGATCCCATGAAATGGGGATATCATGATGCTTTAGTAAGATTAATGACAGAATACCCTGGATTTCAGCTTTCTGAATTTGAAAAGCAAGTCAAAACGCAATCAGTGAAGGATCAAAACCTTGCTTTCTGGTTAAAGGTGTATGGGTTAGATCACGATGAACAAGCATTTATGGCTGATTTACAATGGTTTAAACGAAGTGTGAATCAGGCTGTATTTAAACGCATTCAAATGCCACCCATTGTGTTAATCTCACGTGGAGCTTTTGGTTATGATTATCGAGAAACACAAGGAATGTTTGAGGAGGAACACCATGAAGATTAAATTTGAACCCAATTTACAAAATACCATCATTGGATTCACGGTATCAGGTGTTTTGATTGTGCTCTTTACATGGACATTAATGAATATTGGAAGTGTTATTGCGATCATCAAACAACTTACAGGGTTACTGTTACCTTTTATCTTTGGGTTCGCATTGGCTTTTCTTGTGGCTCCATTACAAAATTTCATTGAAAAGAAATTATTCAAATCACTTCCAATCAAACATAAGGCAAAACGAATCATCTCTACCTTTACTTCACTCTTTATTACCCTCAGTGCATTGTTTGGATTATTCCTTGTGGTAACTCCACAGCTCATATCATCATTAAACACCTTGGTGGATCAAATTCCATCCTACATTGAGTCCACAACCTTATTCATCAATCAACTTATTACCCAACTTAACATTGAATCTGAAGTCAGTGCACTACTTCAAGACATCAGTGAAGATGTGTTGCAATCCATCAGTCAACTTGGAAGAGAAGTGTCACCCAACATCTTATCCATGAGTATTAATATGTTAACCTTCCTTTTTAGGTTGATTGTTGGTATCTTCATTGCGGTTTACATGCTTCTAGAGAAAGAGCGATTTTCCAATCAAATTGCGAAGGTTGTGCTTGCGATTGCATCTAAAGAGGACGCTTTTATCATCTTTAAAGTATCTAACCTTGCCAAAGATAAATTCAACCAATTCATTTATGGTAAAACTATAGACTCCATCATTGTGGGAATTCTTTCATTCATCGTAATGAGCGTCTTACAATGGCCTTATGCTTTGCTTATCTCGGTGATTGTGGGAATCACAAACATGATTCCTGTTTTTGGTCCTTTTATTGGAGCTGTACCAGGATTCCTTATATTGTTTATAGTTTCGCCAACCACAGCGTTGTGGTTCATTCTCTTTATCATCATTCTTCAACAAATCGATGGTAATTACATTGGTCCAAAAATTTTAGGTGATTCTTTAGGTCTTCCTACTCTATGGATTATGTTTGCGATTATTGTGGGAGGAGGATTGTTTGGAGTATTAGGCATGTTTTTAGGGGTTCCTATCTTTGCGGTCATCTATGTGATTGTGAAGGAAACCATTCAATTAAAACTGAAAAATAAAGGCATTGAATAAAGAAAACCACTTGGGTGTTGAATCCAAGTGGTTTTGATTTAGAAACTAAATAACAGATCAGTATAGGTAGGAATTGGGTATAGGTTATGATCCATGAGTGATTCAATGCGATCAGCGACTTCACGACATTTAATCATATGAGGACGAACAATGTCATTGAACAGTTTACCCTTAGCACGAATATCATCCATGGTATGTGCTTCATCCACCAACAACATCAACGTCTTCACTAAATCATAAGCATCATCGACTAGTGTTGTTAACTCACTCACTTTTTCATCAGCGAAGCGGGATTTCACTAAAGATGTTTGATGAATGTCTTTGAGAGTTGCTGGTAGAATGTATTTAAGTAACATTTCACTCAATGAGCGTGCTTCAAACAATACGGCTTTGAAGAATTGATCATGTAAGATTTCTACACGAGCATGCACTTCTTTATCATTGTATACTCCTTGACGAGCAAACATGGCTAAGGTTGCAGGATCAAGATAAGAATCAATGGATTCATTGAATGATTTAATGTTAGGTAATCCACGACGTGCTGCTTCTTCCACCCATGCTTGAGAATAACCATCACCAGAGAAAAGGATACGCTCATGCTTATTGAATCGAGAGATTAACACATCCAAGACACTTTCTTTAAGATCTTTTTTGCTTGATTCTATTTCATTTGCAATCAGTGCTAACTCATCCGCTAAAGCTGCGTTAAGAATGGTATTGGTTGTGGCCGCAGAACGAGAAGAACCCACCATTCTAAATTCAAATTTTGATCCTGTGAAGGCAAATGGGGAAGTACGGTTACGATCAGAGAATTCCTTTGGCATTTCTTTTAAGTTTGACAGTGGGGAATGAACTTCACGTGTTTTGGTGATGCTAGCAACACCAGTCGCTAATGAGCGAAGTAAGTCTTCCAAGGTTGAACCCAAGTAAATGGATATAATTGCAGGAGGGGCTTCATTGGCTCCTAAACGATGATCATTACCAGCTCCTGAAGCAGACATACGAAGAAGGGTAGGGTATTTATCAACGGTAGCCATGACTGCTACCACAAACACTAAGAAGCGAAGGTTGCTGCCAGGTTCATCACTTGGATCAAACAAGTTAAGCCCAGTGTCGGTTTGTAAGGACCAGTTATTGTGTTTACCCGATCCATTGATGCCAGCAAATGGTTTTTCATGAAGTAAGCATTCAAGACCATGTTTCTTTGCTGTTTTCTTAAGAATATCCATGATTAATTGGTTTTGATCAATCGCAATGTGTGTAGGTGAATACATTGGAACAATTTCAAATTGATTGAAGGCCACTTCATTATGTTCAACTTTTGAGTAGATACCAAGTTCCCAACACGCTTTATTCACATCTTCCATGAAAGCATTCACATTCTCAGAAATTGATCCAAAGTAATGATCTTCAGAATCTTGTCCTTTAGCAGGAGCTTGCCCAATTAAAGTACGACCTGTGAGTTTTAAATCAAGACGTTGTTTAAATAAGTTCGCATCAACTAAGAAGTATTCTTGTTCTTGACCAAGATTTGGGGTTACCCCTTTAACTTCTTTATCACCTAAAAGATGTAGAACACGTGTAGCTTCTTTTGATAATGCGCGCATTGAACGTAATAAAGGTGTTTTCTTGTCTAAGGCTTCTCCGTTGAAAGAGACAAACACACTTGGAATACAAAGAACATGTCCACGGATGAAGGCGGGAGAGGTAATATCCCAATACGTATATCCACGAGCTTCAAACGTGGCTCTTAAGCCACCGGATGGGAAAGATGAACCATCAGCCTCACCTTTAATGAGTGATTTACCTGAAAAACGAGTGATTGGAACCCCATTGTCATTGGATTCTAAGAAGGCATCGTGTTTTTCAGCAGTGTTTCCAGTCATGGGTTGAAACCAGTGAGAATAGTGTGTAGCACCATTTTCAATGGCCCAAGTCTTCATTACATGTGCAATCGCATCGGCAACAGCAGGATCAAGGGGTTTCTCATGAGCTAAAGCTTCTTTCCATAGTTCATAGATAGGGCGAGGTAAACGATCTTTAAGAACTTTGTTGTGACAGAGGTTCTTTCCAAAAGCATCAATACTTGAGTTGTGCATAATTTATTCATCCTTTGCATAATATGGAAGTATTTTAGAGGAAAGATGATAAGAATGCAAGAATTTTTTAATAAAAAAAGCGTTTAATGTTGATTAAACGCTTTAATCTTAATCTTCGACTAGGACAACCTCAGTCACAAAGGGAATTTCATCCGTTAAAATTGCTTCTACTCCCATTTTATATGTTGTGTCGGTTGCACCACATCCCACGCATGCTCCAAGCAATCGTAGTGTGACAACACCTTCATCGTTGACGTCCACAAATTCAACATCTCCACCATCGCGTTGAATATAAGGTCTGATCTTTTCGATGGTATCTGCAATTTGGTCGATATATTGTTCTCTCACAAGACACCTCCTTATGAACGTTATTATAGCACAAAGCATAAAGTGAGTGTGATATAATGTCTTCGAACATGAGGTAGTGGTATGTATAAAGTTGGACAAGTGGTTGTGGGCAAAATTAGTGGCATACAGCCTTATGGGGCGTTTGTTGTGATTGATGATAACACAACCGGTCTAATACATATTTCTGAGATGAGCGATTACTTCGTTAAGGACATTGGGTTGTATGTTCAGCTTAATGATCAAGTCTATTTAAAAGTACTTGAAGTGTCGGAAGATGGTCGTCAACTCAAATTATCACTTAAAGCGGTGTATCAACGCCCTTTAAGACGATTTAGAGCGCGTGAATTAAACCAACGATTACCGCAAAGTCATCTTGGGTTTAAATCTTTAGCTCAAAAACTACCGGAATGGATTACACAATGGAAAGGGAAATACCATGATTAAAGTTGATTTAACACATGCTAAATTAGCATCCTCCATCTTTGACAAGCAAAGTGATGTTTCACGCATTCACAAATGGATTCATGAGAAATCATACAAAGGAAGTGATTACTTAGGTTGGGTGGATTGGCCACTTAACTACGATAAAGAAGAGTTTGAACGCGTCATCAAAGCAGCGAATACAATAAGAGAAAAAGCAGATGTCTTACTTGTGTGTGGTGTGGGTGGTTCTTATCTAGGAGCACGTGCAGCCATAGAGTTTGTGAAAGGACTCTATGATGAAAGTTCACCAAAGATCTATTATGTAGGTAACACCTTCTCATCCACAGCGTTACTTCAAATCTTTAAAAACATTGAAGGTAAATCCGTCTATGTGAATGTCATTTCCAAGTCTGGAACAACCACTGAAACAGCTTTGGCCTTCAGAATGATTCGCTTAAAAATGGAAGAATGGTATGGAGACGATGCAAAACATCGTATCTT